>JBJMLT010000588.1:0-13062 GCA_045805165.1 Flavisolibacter sp. | reverse complement strand
CTTTGCATCATTTTTTTACTATTCCTTCAAATAAAAATCATGGAAAACAATAGAAATCAACCATCCGCCGACGAGAATAAAAAAAATACAGGTAATAATCCGGAAACATCTCAGAAAAGCGCTGTTACAGGAAGCTCACCAGTAGAAGAAGACCACAGCTCACCAGACGGCGACGCTAATCCTGATAGTCCAAAAAATACCGGCAATCCCAACAATACACGCAACGAAAAAAACGAAAATTCAAACCGCTAACTGTCATCTAACTTACAATTCTGTGTTTCGTTACCAACTGTTAACTGTGAACGATTGTATTCACTTTTAACTTTTAACTTTTAACTTTTGACTTCCTAACCAACTCCCCCAGTACCCTTAATCCATACTCGATCTCCGCATTATATTTCTGTCCAAATCCTATTCGTATGCAATTCCTGTAATTGCCTTTTGATGAAAAGATTTGTCCGGGTGCAATTGAAATATGATGTTTCATTGCTTCCTGGTAAAGCTTGTACGAATTAATGTCTTTATGCAGTTCGATCCATAATACAAATCCACCCTGGGGTCTGCTTACTTTCACATCTTCCGGAAAGAATTGAATAATTCCCTGTACATATCTAAGACATTGCGTGTGCAATTCTTTTCTTAAATTCTTCAAATGATAATCGTATCTGCCTATGCTTAGGAAATGCGCAATGGCAGCTTGCGTAAGTGTAGGACTTGTTATGCTGTGCATCATCTTCAGTTGCTGTACCTTCGAAATGAATTTACCCGGAATGCACCAACCGATCCTGTACCCCGGAGCAAGCGATTTGGAAATTGAGCTACAATATAAAACCCATCCTTCTTTGTCATAAGACTTGCATGTTTTAGGCCTGCTTTTTCCGAAATACATTTCTCCATAAATATCATCTTCGATCAAAGGGATCTTAAAGCGTGTAATTAATTCAACCAGCCTTTTTTTATTTTCATCCGGCATGCAGCTTCCTGTAGGGTTACAAAAACTTGGTATAAAAACACATGCTTTAATGTTGAATTTTTTTATAGCACTTTCCAACTGTGAAATATCTACTCCTGTTTCCGCATCAGATGGTATTTCAACAACCTTCAATCCAAGATTTTGCATTAATTGAAGTATGCCAAAATAAGTTGGATTCTCAATAGCAACCGCATCTCCAGGCTCTGTAACAGCCTTTAGAGACATAACTAGTGCTTCCATGCAACCTGCAGTAATAACAACATCATCAGCGGATATTTTACCGCGCCAGTTAAATGAAAGACGCGCCACCTGTTTCCGCAATTCGGCATTTCCCTGGCCATCTTCATAATGCAGACAATGAGTTTTTGAATTACGTAAAGCATGCATTACAGATTTATTCAATCGTGCAGCAGGAAGCATATCTATGGAAGGCACCGCAATAGAAAAATTAATAACATCTTTTGCTGAAATATGTTTATACACTTGTGCCACTATATCATCTACGCTAACATCACTTATTACAGGTTCATTTACAGTAGCGGAGGGAATACCAGGAAATCTTTTATTATTAAACCGTACATAATAACCCGATTTAGGCCTTGATTCTATTAACCCTTTCCCTTCCAGGTAATAATAAGCCTGAAAAGCTGTACCCATGCTTATACCATATTCTTCACTTAATATTCTTATGGACGGAAGACGATCCCCGATTTTTAATATTTCATCCTGGATCATTTTTTCAATACTCTCTGCTATCTGAAGGTATTTGTGCTCTTTAGTCTCAATGATTGGTGCCATAAAAAAGCAATCTGATATAGTCAAAAATAACAAAACTGAATCTGTTTTCCTATTAGTTTCTATACCATATTTGTACTACAATCAGCAATATGAACCCCATAAAAATTGTAAATTACACGGCTGAACACCAGCCCTGGTTTGAAAAGTTCAATAGAGAGTGGATTGAAAAATATTTCTGGCTGGAAGATATAGACAGGTTTGTCCTTTCCCATCCTGAGGATGCTATTTTATATCATGGTGGCGCTATATTGATGGGACTTTACAATAACGAAATTGCTGGAACGGTTGCTCTAATGAAAGTTTCGGATGAAGTGTACGAATTGGCAAAGTTGGCAGTTGGTGAACAGTATAGAAGAAAAGGAATTGCCGATGCGCTATGTAAAGCTGCTATTTATAAGGCTAAAGAATTGGGCGCAGCAAAGATCATCCTTTACTCTCAAACAGTTTTAAGACCTGCATTGCTGCTATATAATAAATTAGGCTTTAAAGAAGTACCTATTGAACTGGGCATTTACGAAAGAGCAGATGTTAAGATGGAATTGAACAATGTACAAACATGGCAATTCTCATCAAATAATACTTACAAAATAAACAAGCTGGAACTGAGTTAATGTTTTTTAATTTTTACTTTTTAATTTTTAATTATAGTTATGGAAATTATTGAAGATATCAAAGTGAGAAGAGTAAAAGTATCCAGGCTAAGCGAACTGGATATGCAAAAGCTCGACTTCGGAAGTTTTATTTCCGATCATATGTTCTATTGCAAATTCGAAAATAAGGACTGGCAAGTGCCAACTGTAGTTCCTTTTGAGAATATTAGTTTAAGTCCTGCAACGTTGGCTTTGCATTATGGACAAAGCATTTTTGAAGGTATGAAAGCCTTCCGTATGAATGATGGTCGCATTAACATTTTCCGTATAGATAAGCATTATGAAAGGCTAAACAGGTCTTTACAAAGAATGTGCATGCCTTACATTCCTTATGATCTTTTTGTAAATGGACTTCGCAAGTTGATTGAAATTGATCAGGATTGGGTGCCTGAAGCTAAAGGTTCTTCACTATATATCAGGCCTTTAATATTTGCCAGTGAGGCTCGCTTTGGAGTGAAAGTAGCAGATGAATATACTTTCATCATTTTTACTGGTCCCGTTGCTCCTTACTTTCAAAAGCCATTACGCTTAAAAGTAGAAAGAGAATTCATTCGTTCAGCAAAAGGGGGAACTGGTTACGCAAAATGTGCCGGCAACTATGGCGGGGCATTCTATCCAACGCAATTAGCAAGGGAAGAAGGATATGATCAGGTTCTTTGGACCGATGCTAAGAATAATGAATACATTGAAGAATCAGGAATGATGAACGCCTTCTTTGTTATTGATGGTGAGCTTACTACTCCGCCACTTTCAGATTCTATTCTGGATGGCATAACAAGAGATTCACTTCTAAAGATCGCAAGAGATATGGGTATTCCAACTAAGGAACGGCCAATCAGCGTGACTGAATTGATCTGCGCATTTCAGGAGAAAACAATTTCTGAAGCCTTTGGTGCAGGAACAGCGGCTGTAGTAGCTCCTGTTTCTACAATTAATATAGACGGATGGGACTTCACTCTGCCAGAATACACAGATAAAAATATCATGTTCCGGTTAAAAGAAAGGCTCGATGCTATGCGCTTCGGCATCGAAGACGACAAATTCAACTGGAACTGTATATTGTAAGATGATCAATAGTCGAAGAGCTTCAAATAATTAATAATTAATAATTAATGAATGCTTTTATACCTAAGTCTCCCCTTTAGGGGGACAGGGGGAACTTTTTCTCTTAGTAATAGCCTGCTGATAGCCCACGCACTAGTTTCAACTACCGCAACAACTATCAGCATTTTTTTAAGCGGTCGGCTGTCAGCAATCGGCTTTCGGCTTTCAAATATCAGAGGAGATCAGACAATTATTTCCTACAAATCCTTCCAATCCTTTAAATCTTAGTTCTATTATATTCCTGCCAGCTGCAAACTCACTTTCCTCAACGACTTTTCAACAATCGCTTCCTTTTCAATTATGCCTTCAGGTAATACAATTATTGAAACAGAATGATCCTGGTACCACGGAGCATCTTTCAATTTGTCAACATGAATGATCCCTGTAAGGTATTGTCTTTCTTCAGTGCTATGAGATTCAATAACCTGTTCAAAATCCCATTTATTCACCTCAGACCAATCATTGAAGCTTACATATACTTTCAAATAAAAATTATTAGATAGTACATATTTTTCCTTCCTGTTCAGCTTTTTGTACTCATACCGGTAATCATAGCTTAGCGCGGATATGTCACTGATCACAGCAGATGATGTAGGATATCTGCCTGCTCCCTTTCCGTATAAAAATTGTTTGTCAGCAAGCTTACTTTCAATGATAACTCCATTGTATTCATTCTTAACATGAAATAGCTGGCTATCAGGCTTCACATATTGAGGTAGAACAAAAGCAGCTACTTTACCATTTGATAATTTGCAGGCTTGCGCGGTAAGCTTGATCTGATATCCTTTCTCAGCCGCATAATTGGAATCTCCTGCATGTAGTCGGGTAATGCCAGTGCGAATAAGGTTCTCCGGACGAGTTACAATACCGTACGCATGCGCTAGTAAAATAGTTAGCTTATTGGAAGCATCGATCCCTTCAACATCCAATGATGGATTACTTTCTGCAAATCCTAATTGTTGTGCATTTTGCAACGCTTCTTTGTACGTTAGTCCTTCATCAATGATCTTCGTAAGAATATAATTGGTAGACCCATTCACTATACCGCAAATGCTTTGAAGCAGATCATTATCATAGTATTCTTCCAGATTTCTTATAATAGGAATACTTCCACAGACTGCAGCTTCGTAAAGGAATGAAGTATCATATTCACGTTGTAGATGCAGCAGCTCGGATAAATGTTCTGCTATAAGCTTTTTATTAGCGCTTACAACTGCCTTTTTGTTCTTTAATGCTGTTGTAACGATCTTATAGGCTTCTTCTGAATCATCAATTAATTCAACTACCAGATTAATTCCAGGATCATTAAGGATCTCATTATAATCGGTGGTAAACAGACTTGCATCTGCATTCCTCTTTTTTTCAGGATGCTTGATACATACTTTTTTTATGGAAGCATTTAATGAAGGCGTCTGATTAAGCACATGATATATTCCTTCTCCCACCACACCAAATCCAAACAGGCCGATAGTTAACTGTTTATGAGCACTCATTTATGATAGTTTATATTTTGATTAAGCATTTATTATGAAGCAAAGCAAGAAAGGAAGGAGGGGAAATAAAAAAGCCCTTCCGTAAATCAGAAGGGCTTTGAATATGATAGTTTCCATATTTCAGAAGCTTTTATCTGACTTATCTGTCATCACGCCTTAAGCGGACGATGGAGTTGGCACCTTGTCTTTTCATAGAAAAAACAGGTTGTCAAGGCTTCAACGGGCCATATCCCTCAGCCTTTCTTGATAAGCAATCTTTAAAGAACTAGAGCAAAAATATAGTAAATATGTAAAAGGAAAAAGGAAAATCCTGAATGTCAATCGTCAATCGTCAATCGTCAATCGTCAATTTCCGGGAATCGGGAGGTCGTGAATTAGTCAAAAGTCAAAAGTTAAAACCAAAAACTGTTTAAACATTCCGTTTTGCAGATTAAATTTGAAATGCTTTTAGCCTCAAATAATCAATAATAAATAATAAATAATTAATAATCATATTTACGAAACCGGACTTTCCTCCAATAATGGAATATCGCCCACGGAGGCTCCGGCAATCCCTTTTATTGAACCATACAAGCCTGAAGTGCTTATTAAGACCTTTTCAAGTTGTTTCTCTCTTTCTTTCCATAGTTTTTCCATTTGTATCCTTTCCTTGCTAATATTATTTTTTAAAGAAAGAAAGCTTTCAACAATGGTCTCAATTTGTTGCCTGAATTCAATGCCCGTTAAATAACTATATAATAGTTGCATTTTTTCTCCCTTATTCTCTTCGGCTTTCCTGGCATGCGCGATTTGTATAATGGTGTGCCGTAATGCATGAGTAAGAGCTACAACCTCACTGAACGAACAGATCCATACCCCATCCCTTTCTCCAAAACAACTCATTTCTTTTGGATATACCTGAGTGACCAGTATGGCCACTTCAGCATTTTTATTTCTTCTGTCATTTTTTAGCTTTTCTATCCAGCTATTGTTGAATGATTTAGTCCTTTTACTTTCAAAGATGATCTTGCCACAATCTGTGCCTATATTGTCCTTCACTACCTGAATGCAATCAGCTCCTTCAACACCCTTGCCTACTTCGGTAATATTGTCGTATGGAAAATGATCTTTTAATATTTCTTCCAGTAATAATTCCTGGGCTTCACCTTGAAGCTGCATAGATCCCTGTTCTGCCTTACGTTTCATTTCCTCTGCCAGCTTGCGCTGATCTTCCAGTTGTTTTTCAAGCTCCTTTACTTTTAGCTGGAACTCGGTTTCCCTTATAAGTACCCTTTCCACTTCTTCTTTCCGAATCTGTTGAGCCAGGAAATCTCTTTCTTCAAGCAGCCTTTTTTGAATATTGATCTCTATTTCCTGTTCCTTATTTTTCAATTCCTGCTCCTTTCTAAGAAATTCCAATTCCTTAAGGCGGGCCCCTTTAAGCTTTTCCTCATTTTCCTGCATATTCTCCTTCAACATTCGTAATTGATTCTCATAGTCCTCCCCAATGCTTTTACGCATCTGTTGCTGGATATCAGACTCCATTTTTTGCTTTTCCTGCTGAAGCTTTTGCTGAAAGATCTCATTCTCCTTTTTTCTGGTCTCTTCAAATTGCTTCTGGCGGTCTTCCAGGTTTTTCTTCTCCAGGTTCAGTTGAGCAAAAGATTGTTGAAGCTTATTTTCGTACTCAAGCCTGAACTTTTGTTCCACATCAGCAGATAATACGTCCTGAACATCAAATTCAGTAGCACAATTCGGACATTTTATATTGGTAGGCATCCTGGTTTTTTTTACAAATTAACGTTCTTCCTAAAACTTTTAGTAAAAATGTGAATAAAAAGTCGTCAATCGTCAAATGCGATTGCATTCGACGAGACCTTTAAAAATCAATTATCCACGAGTCAATCGTGAATCGTCAATGATCGGGTATCGGGGGTCGTGAAAAGTCAAAAGTCAAAAGTTAAAACCTAAAAGTGCTTATAACTCAGTATTTTTTGTTTCACGCAAAGGCGCATAAGGAGGTAAGAGCGCAAAGGGGTGGTTAATTATTTATTATTGATTATTAATTATTAGAACCCGCCTAATTTGTATTTTTGAACCCTAATAAAAAAAGAAGGAAAACTAATAAACAAAGATCCCCTTTTTTCATTTTCCCTTTTACATTTTCCCTTCCTCCTCCCTTTAAAGCGTACCAAAGCCAACTCAAAGCCATATCAAAGCCAACTCAAAGCCAACTATAAGCCAACCTCCAGTCAACCATAACCTCACCTCTAACCTTCCCACCCAAATCCCCCTAACATCAAAATGCTAACCCCTAAATAAGGATTTTTCTATTTTATCATTTTGGAATTGGGAATTTGGAATTGGGAATTGGCAATTTAGTGAAAACCTAATTCACGATCCCCCGATTCCCGGTCATTCACGATTGACGATTGACGATTGACGACCTCATTGACGATTGACGATTCACGACTTCATTGACGATTGACGATTGACGATTCACGACTTTTAACTTTTAACTTTTGACTTATATATTCACCATCAACACTTATCAAGTTACAACGTACGTTAAACACAAATCATCAAAAAATATAGTACACAGGTTTAAAAACAATTCTTCATGCTTTTTGAACAGCAATATGGTATTGGTATGCTGGTCATCATCCGGAATTATACTGGTAATCTCCATATGACCTTTAAAATCCACTCCGCCTAATCCATACCATTTAAAAACAGCCTCCTTACAACTCCAGGCATAGGTTAATTTCAAGATTTGAGAATTTGAAGATTTGAAAATTAAAGATCCTTGTTGAGTAAAATTTCCATCTAATACCTTTAATTCTTTTGGGGAAACAAATTTATTTTGGATCTTCTCAATTTTATCTGATGGGATTTCAGAATCTACTCCTACCCTTTTTGTAACACTTACAATAGCAGCCGCATAATCCCCGCAATGAGATATGGAAAAATGAAAAGCTTCATCTTCCAGAAATGGCTTTCTGGTATCAGCGATCTTTATCAGTTCAATAGGAAAGTCTGGGAAAAGGTAAGAAAGCAAATAGCGTCCTGCCAGGTGTTGCAATTTTTTATGAGGATGGGTAACATTGCGCTGAGGAATAGCCTTTTGCAGGAAAAAATGCTCATCTTCTTCAATTTTCCAAATGCCGACTTTTGTGTCTTCGTCAATATCCTGTTGATAAAAAATAGGCATGTTTTAAAAATTCACGGTTATTTTGCCTCCCTGTTTCAGCATAAACAAAATTGAAAGATTAATATTCAAAATTCAAATAATTCATGATCCTTGCCGACACACGCATACTGGAAGAAATTGAAAAGGGTACTATTAAGATCATTCCTTATGACAGGAAATATCTTGGCAGCAACAGCTATGATGTGCATCTTGGAAAGGTGCTGGCAAAATATAAGGATGAAGTGCTTGATGCAAAAAAGCATAACCTGATTGAATCATTTGAAATACCAAAAGAAGGATTCATACTGCAGCCACATGTATTTTATCTGGGGGTGACTGAAGAATATACGGAAACGCATGCGCACGTTCCCTTTCTGGAAGGAAAATCTTCTACCGGCCGCCTGGGTATAGATATTCACGCCACAGCAGGAAAAGGAGATGTAGGCTTTTGTGGAAACTGGACACTTGAAATATCTGTAAAGCAGCCGGTGCGTATTTATGCAGGAATGCCCATTGGCCAATTGATCTACTTTCCGGTAGAAGGTGAGATTGAAATAAGCTATGATAAGAAAAAAGACGCTAAATACTCCGGACAGCCAAACCGGCCTGTAGAGAGCATGATGTGGAAGAACGAGTTCTAAGGACAGCTGCTAGCTATCGGCAATCAGCTATCAGCTTTCAGCAATAAGAATCCACTTACCTTAAAACCTTTGCATTCTTTCACCTTATTCGACTTCGCGTGAAACTATATTAAACTTTAAGTCCTCAATTACTTTTAGGTTTTGACTTTTAACTTTTGACTTTTTATAATACCATTTAGATTAAATCGCTCCCTCCCCATATTTCTTCATATATGCAATTAACCATGCAACCACCTGGTTATAGGTTGCGGTTCCTTTGGGCTGATTATTCATTTTAAGGTATTGATCATAGAATCGCATCACGATAGGCTCCAGGCGGTTTTCGCTATGAAACAAATAAATCAAATAATCCAGATAATCATTTTTTACCCTCGCGCTCCACTGACCTCTAAACATTTTTGCAGCAATGGAATCCTTACGCCTGAGATCTCCCAACGCATACAATCCTAATTCAAAATAAACTGAGTATTTAAAATCAATATTTGATGAATTTCTGCTGGCCAGATATCCGACAAAATTGGCTTCATTTTCTTTTCCATAGCCTAATTGATGAGCTATTTCATGAGTAATAATAAAAGGCTTGAGGAAAACAGGTATTGAGGTCTTTACCTGGGCTTCTCCGCTAAACGGATTATAATACCCGGTAAAGCCCATGTATTCACCAATATCACTATACATGGAAGGCTTAACAGACGGATTGGAATATTTAAGAAAAGGATAAGTGCTTTTTGCCTTATCATAAGTGGCTATAGCTTCATTAAACAACAGACTGTTCTTGTTTAATTGAAGCCGCTTTACAGAATCCACCTGACTGCCGTAGTAATTCATCCGGTTTTGAAGAACGGTAGTTAGCCTTATCAAATCATCTTTGGTATAAGGCTGAACATCAAGATTCAATTGGTAGGCAATGCCTTTACGGTCATAGTTCAATCCCCACAGAACATTAAAAAGAATATAAACAGTTAAAATAACAATCAGGGTCTTTATAAGGGCTGAAAGAAGAACCGTTTTCTTAAGCTGCTTTTTTATTAAAAGACTTGAATATTTAACCAACTTTACCAACAAATAAGCAATGGCGGCAGCATAGAGAAGGTCGCCTACGCTGAAGGGCACCCAACCCAACAAAAGTCTAAGAAACCTGGATACTATGGGATAGACCCCGTAAGTATAATAATTTTCAATCCAGTAAGGATTTAATGAAGCTAGCCTGATTAAAACCACTATAAGGATAAGAATGACTAATTTTCGATGCTTTTGAAAGAATTTAAGCATGTTTTTCAAGGCAGATTCGTTAAAATACGCTTACAAAATACTTGATTTCAGGCTATTTCCTTTACCTTTGCGGACTCTAAAAATTGGAAGATGAGCAACCGGCGGGAATTTGAGATTGCGTTTGTAGGGCTGAAGCCGGGAGTACATGAGTACAATTATGATATAGACGACAGGTTCTTTGTAGAATACCAGGAACAGGATTTTCATGATGTTAAAGGCCACGCAAGGCTTTTACTTGAAAAGAACAACAGCTTTATGATCCTGAGGTTTCAGATGGGAGGCAAAGCTGAAGTTACCTGTGACCGTTGCAGTAATAATCTTCCACTTGAACTATTTGAAGATTTTACTGTAACTATTAAGATGGTTGAAGAACCGGAATTAATGAATGGACAGGAAGAAGATCCGGATGTATATTACATTTCCAAAGGAGAAAGTCACCTGGATGTAAAAGACTGGATCTATGAGTTCATCAACCTTAGTATTCCTATGCAAAGGACATGTGAGTATGAAAATATGGATGGTCCTTACTGCAATCCTGCCGCCAGGGAATTGTTGAATAACATGAAACCTGGAGAAGGAACAAAGAGCATTTGGAAGGGGTTGGAGAAATTTAGGAATGAAGGCGGGGAGTAGTTGAGAGATGAGAAGTTGACAGGTTGACAAGTTGACAAGGAGGGAGAGAGACGGTGGTCGGAAGAGAAGTTGACAGGTTGACTAGGAGAGAGAAGCTGATGGCTGAAAGCTGAAAGCCGAAAACAATTTTTTGATTTTATAAATATTGATATATGCCGAATCCCAAACGCAGACATTCACAACAAAGAAGTGCCAAGCGCAGGACACATTACAAAGCCGAAGCGGCAACTTTAAGCACAGATAAAGCGACTGGCGAATTACATGTACGTCACCGTGCGCATGTAAGTGAAGGAAAGTTATATTACAAAGGGCAGGTTGTTGCAGAAACATCACCTGTTAAGAAGTAAGCATAAACTTTTTTATTAAATCCATAGTTTTTGCTCTTGGGCGGGACTATGGATTTTTTATTTTTGATCTTTATGAACATAGGAATTGATATAATGGGTGGAGATTATGCTCCTGCAGAAGCTTTAAAAGGAATTCAGACTTATTTAAAAGGCAACCCAAAAGGTCACATTGTATTAGTAGGCAATGAAGCAAAGATCAATGATCTGTTACCACAAATTCAACTTCCAAATTCATCCTATACCATTGCACATTGCACTGAAGTAATAGGAATGCATGAGCATCCTACAAAGGCATTAAAGGAAAAGCAAAATTCATCGATCGCCATTGGCTTTCATCTTTTAGCTACAGGAAAAACAGATGCATTTATAAGTGCTGGCAATACCGGCGCCATGCTCGTGGGTTCCCTCTATGCCCTGAAACCTATTGAAGGTGTTTTGCGGCCCACCATATCCACTATCATTCCGAAAGAGAACGGGAAAACAGGCTTATTATTAGATGTTGGCCTGAACAGTGACTGCAAGCCAGAGCAACTGAATCAATTCGCTATTATGGGAAGTGTATATGCAGAGAATATACTGGGAATAGAAAATGCCAGGGTGGCCTTATTGAATATTGGTGAAGAAGAAGGAAAGGGAAACCTACTTGCACAAGCAACCTATCCCCTGCTAAAAGAAAATAAGCATATCAATTTTATAGGGAATGTAGAGGGCCGGGATATATTATTGGACAAGGCAGACGTAATTGTATGCGATGGGTTTACAGGTAACATTATATTAAAGATGGCTGAAAGTCTTTATGACATTACGAATAATAATAAATTAAACAACAAGTACTTTGATCAGTTTAATTTTGAATTATATGGAGGTACGCCTGTTCTTGGCATATCTAAGCCTGTAATTATTGGTCATGGCATATCGAAAGAAAAAGCTTTTGTTAATATGTTGTTGCTTGCGGAAAAGATGGTTGAAAAAGATGTGATGCGGAAGTTGCAGGAAGAACTAAGCTGATAAAAATTACGATTTACAATTTACGAATTACAATTTGTTAATACAGTAACTAGTTTTTTTTGGCGGCAAAGTTGATGAACCTTATTTTTGCACTCCCAAATAAAGGGGTTTGATCTCGTAGCTCAGTTGGTAGAGCATAACACTTTTAATGTTAGGGCCCTGGGTTCGAGTCCCAGCGGGATCACAGATAAAATTTGGAAGCCTTGTAAACAGTGAGTTTGCGAGGCTTTTTTCATTTCAGGGGTCAATTTAGGGGTCAATTTTAATCTAAGGTAAAATATTATGTAAAATAAAATAATTCATAGTTAATATCCTTTCCACATGTCGTTTAAAATTCTGCCAAAGGATACAATTAATTTTTTCAGCAATAATTATAAAGTCAAAAACTACATTTTCTGTAATTATTATCTATTATTCTTCGATTTTTGAATGCTCCAGAGATAAAACCATAAGTGGAATGAATTTTCTGATGTTCGGTTTTGAAAGATCAATATTATAAAGGGCATAATCTCTATGAAATTTATATGGCTTTATGTCTTTATATTTTTTGGCAACTGTTTGTGGTATTTTAAAAGTAAATGCTAGGGATTTGGAACCTACCCACCGTATTTGAAAAGCATTGAAAAAGCCGTACTTAAAAGCACAGTAGTTTTTATTAAATTTGGTTTCTAGATTCCATTTTTTGTCTTTGATAATTTGTTGTGTTTCCTTAACGGCCTCTAAAAAGATTTCTACGCTTTTCTTATTTCTAAAAGATTCATAGAACTCTCTATTGTAAGTTGGAATCCCTTTTACCGATTTGACTCTGTCAGATACTTTTGCTTTTAGCTCATTGACTAAAATGAAATAATTACTTTTTTCTATCCATCTTTTAACTTCAATCAATTCTACATTGTAGCTAATTGAATCAATAAACTTCAAGGTTGTTGGATCAATACTTGGTGCAATTATTAATATTTTGACCTCATAACTAT
>JBJMLT010000587.1:0-2909 GCA_045805165.1 Flavisolibacter sp. | reverse complement strand
TTCATCCCTGATTTTTTACACAATTCGCCGCTCTTATTAAATAGTTCAAGGAAGCGTACAAGATCATCATAATTCTTCCGAAGGTTCTCATCCAGCCATGGACTAATAACATATTCCTGACCAACTATAGCAGCATCCTCCACAGTGTGCTTCCATGTATCTGTAAAATCATTTTTAGATTCATCCCAATGATTCTTACCCATAACTGTATGACCGCTTCTCATTTTCAAACCAAGATCGTCTAATATCTTTTTAAACTCAGCAGGCGAATAACCATAGAATTTTCTGTTGGAATAGTTAGCATGTTCAACGTATACATAACCCATCTTTGAAAGCTGTTGAAGAGTGCCCTTGGGGTCTTTTTGCATATCATCCCTTACAGAATAGAGTTGCAATCCAACCAATTCATGAGCCTTTGGGGCAGCGAATAAAAGTTTTGGGAAAAGGGCAGTACCTGCAACTGAAAGTATGCCGGTTTTAATGAATGTTCTTCTGTTATTACTCATATAGATTTAATTAGCTGAGACAAATTATGTAAAAAAGCTGATTGTAAATCAGATAATATTTAATTCGACTGCAGCAATTGCAGCATTTTACGATCTAATTTATGTCCGTTGAAATCTTCATATGTCACATCAGCGCGATTGCTATCCAGTATTCCAAAGGCACCTCTGAAATTCCAAAGCGACCATCCCCACCCTGCATCCTTCCAAATTGCAAGAATATCTTTCATCCAGGATAAAACGACATCATGGGGAGTATGATTGTAGGCTCCCCACTCCCCAACATGAACTCCAACTTTTTTACTATTCAGATCTTTCCAACTGCTATAGGTTTCTTTAATTAGACGATTTTTATCCCATACATCCGACCCATTTTTTGAATAAGGCCATTGAGGTTCCGGCCACGCATCAGACCCTTTAACCCATGGAGCTTTATAGTGGGTTAACTGGAAAGGGCCATAACCTCTTGTACTTTGAGCAATTTTAGTATTTATTAAAGATGGTACAGGAATGGTACCGTATTGTAATCCATCGGCAATAATCAATCTGTTTGAATCTTCGGCCCTTATTGCCTGGCATATATGATTAATAACACGAGTATAATCAGCTTCTGAAACATTTGCCGGTTCATTGATCAGATCAAAACTGACCTTTGAGTTAGAAGTGCCTCTGTACCTTTTTGCAAATTGCTGCCATTGAAACGCTGCGGCATCGAGAGCTTTGCTATCCTTCCAAAGATCGAGAGGCTCTGCCGGCGGATTAACACAATAGCCGGGAACACGATGGAGATTAAGATTAACATGGATCTTATACTTTTGTCCAAATTCAATAGCCTGATCTATTTCTTTAAGAATATTTTCATCCATTCGCATCCAATCGGCAGGAGAAGACCAGCAATGATATGACATAGGCAGACGAACAAAATCAAAACCCCAATCATGCATCCATTGAAAATCTGTAAGAACAAAAGGCTGATTTCTTTTTCCATCAAATTTCTCCAATAAATTAAAGCCTCGCCACCTGGGCAGGTGCCGGTAAGTTGGATCTGATTTATTTAGCGAGAATAGTGAAAAAGGATGTTTGATAAATGCGGAGGAAACCATACCTAATTTAATAAAACGTCTGCGATCAAGAGGATTATGCATAGGTCTACAATTTTTGATCAAATAGCTTTTATTTTTCCTGAGATACAGCTTCCATAGGATAGACGAGGCCTATCTGACGTCGCACTAATGTCATTATTTCCTGTATTTCCAAGCTTTTACTATGAGAAACTATATTGCTTTCTAAAATACCATTTAACAGGCAATCTGTAACATGCTGGATCTGGTAATTATATCCCCATGTACTACGATCATCCTTAAAACTTTCAACAAGCTGATGATCTCCTGAATATAATTCCGCTGAAAATGTTTTGTAAAAATCAGGACAAACAATATAGCCATTAGTGCCAAACAAAAAACCTTTATTTGTGCCTCTGGTAACGATAGACGCCGTAAGTGAACAGATAACGTCCGCAGATTGAAATATCATGCTTACCGATTCATCGATATTGGTTCTTCCCAAATGGCCTAAAGCCTTTATAGCTTCAGGTCTTCTTCCCAGGAAATAAGTTGAAAATGCAACAAGGTAAACGCCGAGGTCCAGCAAAGCGCCCCCCGCCAGTAAAGGATTAAAAAGCCGACCCTCAGGATTAAATTCCATAGCGAAGGCAAAATCAGCCTGAATGAGTTTTAAATTTCCTATTTTACCTGCCTTCAACCA
The DNA here is from genome assembly GCA_045805165.1 of Flavisolibacter sp. Taxonomy (GTDB): domain Bacteria; phylum Bacteroidota; class Bacteroidia; order Chitinophagales; family Chitinophagaceae; genus Flavisolibacter. The sequence goes on along the minus strand of JBJMLT010000587.1, from coordinate 642 downwards.
TTCTCTGGCTTTTATAATAGAAGGTAAAAAGTACGTCCATAAGGCTTCCATAAAGAACAATTTCTTTTCCCTTGCCACAGAAACCAAATGGTTTAATTCTGTATCATTAATAGTAACCGGTTTTTCGCACAGAACTGATTTTCCATTGTTCAGACATGATAGGGACTGACTATAATGAAAATTATGGGGGGTGGCTATATACACTACATCTATATTGCCATTGTTGTAAAGATCATTATAAGTTAAAACCTGAGGAATATTATATTGATCGGCAAATGCGCGCCCTTTAGTTATATCCCTAGAGGCTACTGCAACTATTTCACCATTCGATGTAGCTGAAAAATCCTGAGCAAATTTGTGAGCTATTTTCCCAGCTCCTAATATAGCCCATTTAATTTTTTTTTCTTTTTGCATAAAACTATTCTGTGGTTTGCCGGCATTAATTTAAATTTAAAAACTGAGTTTATTATTCTAATAATTACAGAAACCTGAAATATGAATAAAATAATTTGCTTTCTTTTTTTATTAATGGTTGTTCAGATTAAAATCAGCGCTCAAAATAATGCGACAGAAAAAGACAATTACCTTGATAAGGATGAGCAAAGAAAAAGTTGGAAACTTTTATTTGATGGGAAAGATCTA
>JBJMLT010000586.1:0-3099 GCA_045805165.1 Flavisolibacter sp. | reverse complement strand
TTACCTGTTAAAGGCTTTTTTTTCTGGCCTGGCAGAGTAGAATTACATTTTTTACCTGTAGTGCGTGTTGCTAATAAAAATGCTAAGGAATTGAAAGAGGAAGTGTTTGTGATTATGAGGGATTATATGGAAGCGGTTAATAATTTAAGGAGGGATGGAGAAGTTGACAGGTTAACAAGTTGACAGGTTGACAAGTTGACAAGTTGACAAGGAGGAATTTAAATTTCGGAGTAGAGTTAAATGAGATATTTAGTTATTTGTTTTTTAGTAGTGTTTTATTGTAGCTGTTATGGACAGGTGAATATTTCTGTCGCGAAAGGATTAGTTAGTAGGGTAGTTCATAACAGAGCTTCGGAATTTATAGTTGAATCTATTCTTGCGGAGAATGGGAAGGATGCATTTGAAATTGAAGAACGAAATAATAAAATCATACTCCGTGGAAATAACGGAGTAGCAATAGGTTCTGCATTATATTATTATCTCACTAATTTTTGTCACTGCCAGATCACATGGAATGGAATTAACCTTAAACTACCTTTACATCTTCCGCATGTTACTAAAAAGATCCATATTTCAACTCCTTATCAATACCGTTACTATTTAAACTATTGTACGTTTAATTATTCAATGAGCTGGTGGAACTGGCGAAGGTGGCAAAAGGAGATTGACTGGATGGCCCTTCATGGTATAAATATGTCATTGGCAATAACGGGTGAAGAATATTGCTGGTACATCGTATATAAAGAACTTGGGTTTACAGATAAAGAATTGAGATCATTCTTTTCAGGACCTTGCTATTTTGCCTGGTTCTGGATGGGAAACCTGGATGGCTGGGGTGGTCCTTTGCCTATAAGCTGGATGAAATCTCATAAACTATTACAACAACAAATTGTAAATAGAGAGCGAGAGCTTGGAATGAAACCAGTTCTCCCCGCTTTTACAGGACATGTTCCTTCCAGCTTTGCCAAGCATTTTCCAAATGCAAAATTAAAAACCACCAATTGGAAAAATGGCTTTGCAGATACTTATATTCTAGATTCTGAAGATCCTTTGTTTAAACAGATCGCTAAAAGATTTATTGAAAAGCAAACTGCATTATTTGGTACTGACCATTTATATTCAGCAGATACATTTAATGAAAACGAACCACCTTCAGATGATACTTCTTATTTATCGGCATTAAGTAAAAGATTGTATGAAGGAATGAAACTGGCTGATAAAAAAGCCCTTTGGTTAATGCAAGGATGGCTATTTTATAGCGATAGAAAATTCTGGAAGCCAAAACAGGTAAAGGCCTTATTGGATGCAGTGCCCGATTCGGCTATGATGCTGCTGGACCTTGCGGCAGAAATAGAACCTGTGTGGAAGAGAACAGATGCATTTTATGGAAAGCCATGGATCTGGAATATGCTTCACAATTTTGGTGGTAATATCAGCCTTTTCGGTCGAATGGATGGAGTGGCCACTGGTCCTGCAGAAGCATTACAATCTCCTGATGCCGGAAAGCTCAGTGGAATTGGGCTAACTATGGAAGGGATAGAACAGAACCCTGTACTTTATGAATTAATGACAAGCCATACCTGGAGAAATGAGCCCATCAATATTAATGAATGGCTTGCAGGGTATGTAAAAAACAGATATGGATCGAACGATACTACATTAGTAAATGCGTGGCAAGGAATGCGAAAAACAGTTTATAATGGCCAATTGATAAGAGATGGTGCAGAATCTATTATTACCGGAAGGCCAACATTTGATTCTTCAACCACCTGGACAAGAACCAGATTAAACTATGATCCTGCAGAATTATTACCTGTATGGGAGGCCTTCATTAAAGTTTCAGACAGATATAAAAGCAGTGATGGATTTCAATATGATATTGTTGATATTACCAGACAGGTCTTAGCAAATTACGCAGATACGATCCACCACAGAATTGTTGTTTCTTACAGGCGGAATGAAGCTGATTCATTTAAATTCTTTGCAAATCAGTTTTTAGATCTGATCGATGATTTGGATGAATTACTTGGTACAAGAAAAGATTATTTGACCGGTTTGTGGATCAATAATGCAAGGGCATGGGGAACTAATGAAACTGAAAAACAAATCTACGAGCGTAACGCTAAGGATATTATTACATTGTGGGGTGATGAAAATAGTCCCCTTCACGAATATTCGTGCAGACAATGGAACGGATTACTAAAAGAATTTTACAAATACCGTTGGCAGCAATTTTTTAATAGGGTAGAAGCATCTTTGAAAGACCATCAGTCAATGGATGTACATGCATTCCATTCTTATATAAGTAAATGGGAGTGGAAATGGGTGAATACGCATTCAACCTTCAAAACTATTACTACAGGAGATCCGGTTAAAGAAGCTAAACGGATATATACGAAATACCAGATGCTGTTAAGGAATACTTATAAAAGCAATAAGCCATTATAATTTTCTTTTCTTTACCTGAAATGCCCTTGAGATATTGAAGCCTATTTGAATATCTCCATGTCCCCAATTATTGGTGGTTTCAGTTATAAAGGCACGTTCATTCATTCCTATTGCATTGGTAAGATGTAATTGAAAAACATGACCGCCGGTTTCAAGGTCAAACCCTATTGAAAACGGATTATAAGTTGTTAAGCTTTTGTCTTTATTCGTAACTATATAATAATCCACATTGAATGAAACCCTTCTTGTAAGCTTTATTCGCCCACCTAATCCAATTGCATATGTATCATTAGGATCTTCAGCGGTTGGAACAAGGTTGCGGTGCACGATGGTGGGTATAATTTGAAAACTAAAAGCATCACTGAATTTACGTCCAGCTACTATTTGTCCATAATAGCTCATACGATTTGAGAAAGTTCTTGATTCATTATTTACTTTTAATGTTTGTAATGTGGAACCGCCTACCAGGATCAAAGAGAAAGGAATGGATCCGGGTCCGACTGATTGATGAATTGCTCTATATTTAAGAAACCCATCAAATTCTTTTTTATAATCGCCCCTACCTATGCCTATAGAAAGGTCTTTTGAAATTCCATAATCAAACCCGAGCCGGATAGTTGCTCTATCCAGTCCGAAAAATTCATAAGCACC
>JBJMLT010000585.1:0-2761 GCA_045805165.1 Flavisolibacter sp. | reverse complement strand
GAAGTAATAAAGCTTTATATAAATGTAATGTTTTGAATAAGCCTTTATCCGCAAGTTTGCTGGCAGCAGGATAGTTTTTCAAAGCAAAATCAACATAATAAAGAGCTTCACTGAACTGGCCTGTAAGTAATAATGAAGTGGATAATAAATATTCAAAAAAAGGAAACATGCCTGTATTATTATCAGGTGCAATCAAGGCATGATCTTCATGGGCGGCAATCAGAATGCTTTCCATATCCAGTCCATTCATTTCCGCATAATAAATATGCGCGGCAAAATATCTGGCAATAAAAGAAGGTTCTGCATTTCGTGCTGGTTTCAACCGTTTGATCTCTTCGAAGTTCTTTTTCATAGAAACTTTGTCAGATACTAACCATGAACTGAAACAAAGAAGGGAGTGCCCGAATATTCTGGACTCTGAATCATTAGTTTGATTCAGATAATGTTTAAGCCCTTCGCCAAAGTATCCGTTCAGCTTATCCAGATTTACAAATTGTTCAAAATAATAATGGCGTCCACGTTTTGTTTTTGCTACTTCCTTTTGAAAACTATCTGCAATTTCAGGATGCTTTATAATGTATTGAATCGTATGTTTTACTAATGATAAATAAGTTTCATTATTACTATCAGGCCACCCTTCGCTAAATAAGGAAACCAGGTATTGAACAAATAAAGAATTATCAGGATTCGGTTGTGAAGAACTAATCTTACGATTTGAGTATACATCGTCCAGGGAATTGAATCCGCAATATTTTGACATAATATTCAGAGTAGATAATGACGGGGGATATTCGGCTTTTACAAGGCCAAAAAATCTCCTTAGCGTATTCGGATTCAACTGACAATTAGATCTGAAGTAAATTTCTTCACTTAACTGAGCACAATCTTTAAATGACCGTACTTTCCTGCCAAAAGTGTCTTCTACTTCCTTTTTAATAATGATGATCAGCCCTTCTCTTACTTCGAGCTTATTATTGACCCAACTATCAATTCCACTGAGTTGTGCAAGCATGGGGATAATTAGCTAGTTAGCTGGTTAGCCAATTAGCGGATTAATTTTTAATTATTGATTATTTGATGATCTTCTATCAGCTTACCAGTTGATAAGTTTCTGATGGAAGAGTGGAGCGTCGTGGAACTAAGATCTTTTCAACATTAGAACGGTCTACATTAGCACTGAGTGCATATCCTAATGAGGGTAAGTAAATTTTTACCGTATGGTTCATTATTTCTATTACTTTTCCTTCTCTGTTCATTAAAGGACCATACATTATTTTCACCTGGTCGTTTACATTGACCATAGTTTTTTCGAGCTGTATGTTCTTATATTCATCCACAAAATCTCTGATAGCGATTATTTCCTGCTCTTTAACAAGCGCGGGCTTTCCCAACCAGTAAACAAAATTGATAATACCACTTGTTTCTCTAACAGCATTCAGCTGCATTGTGGAAGCCTTTAAAAATACATACGAAGTGAATAATGGTTCGTAAACTGTTTTTTTTCTATCATGCCATTGTTTCTGTACTTTATTAAGAGGACAATAGTTTTCTATTTCTTTTTTAGATAACAATTCTGCTACTTTTTTTTCCCAGCGCGGTTTGGTGTACACTACATACCAGGTGATAGCTTGTTCCATAAATCAGTTTTTGCGTTTTAGAATTTAAATAAGGCTTCGCCGATCTCAGTACCATGTTCGGTTCTAAGGCAATAAAAAATCTGTGGTTTACAGGAGATATTGGCTTGAGTAAGCCATCATTAGAAATTAATCCTATCAGATCAGTCCAGTAACTGTGTTATCCTTACCTATTGTATCAATTAACCTATCTGTAATAAATAAGCCGTTCAGTCACTTTATAAGGTAAAAACAAACTTGCGTTGATGAGGATGGAAATACAGAAGATATTTGTACCAGCCATTTCTCATGTAAGCAATTAGTTTTGTATATAACAGCAATTGTTCAGGAAATCATAGATGCTGGATCGGGTTGGTAGATTGTTCTGAAGGATATAGGTTTACGGATCTTTTTGAAGAGGGAATTCGATTACGTTGATAAATCTACTACTTGTAAAAAATACTCATCAGTTCTTTTTTGTTCATTATAGAAGGATGGGCAATGGCCAATAGTCAACCGCTAATTGGCATTCGGCTATCAGCAAGTTGAGGGATTTCTGGGCACCGGCAAAGACTTAAAATAATGATTTCAAACTCACAAATCCGGTGTCGTCTAATAAAGTTTGTATTTGGTCTTCATTTTTAGATTTGGATTTATTCAAATCTTTCGAAAGCATTAAAAACAATAAAGTATTTAATTTTTTATTCAGAAAGCTGAAATGTGTAGGAGAAATATTTTGCAGGATCATTTCAGATTCTTTCTTTTTTTCCATGCCCGCAAGGCAACATGCTTTAAGTAATAGCAATTCTTTATGAATACTATTCTCACCTTTCGCTTTATTGAAATATTTTGCTAAGGCCTGATCTAAATAGAACAGCGCTTCTGAAAACTGTTTTGTATACGTTAATGCCTGCGCAATAAATAGTTCAAAACAAGGAATATTACGGTACTTGTCTGAAGTGGGCTGCAGTACTGAATATATATTACGCACATCTATACTAAGCCTTTCCTGGTCTACATGAAATTTATCATTATAAAATAGTAAAGATGCGAAGTACCTGCCCAGGATAACCGGATGTAAGGAAGGTTGAACTTTAAAAGCAATTAACGATTCATAATTCTTTTTAAGGTAATCGTTTTCTGATGTT
>JBJMLT010000584.1:0-3121 GCA_045805165.1 Flavisolibacter sp. | reverse complement strand
GATGAAGTTTTTGCAGGATATAATAAACATGCTGCTGAATGGCGAATGCGAAATGGAAACCTGGCAAATTCCTTTGTACTGGCCAGTTCTTCTTTATGGGCTTTATTACCCAAAAGCAGGAATAATAAGATTACCAATACCATAAGGCAGCTTCACCGGTTTGCAGAAGGGTCTAAGCTAAGTGCAGCAGAAAGATACTGGAAATGGGCTGGCTTCAATGACCTGGAGAAAACAATGAAGCTTTTCAGTGATAATGTACAACGTAAAATAAAACCCACAGTTAGCACTGACATTAAATCAGAATTTACTAAGCTGATACAAAATAATGATCTGAATGAAGTGCTTCTTTCAGATATGAATCTGGTGCTGCTAAGTGATATGCTTGTAAAAGTGGACCTTATGAGCATGGCTAACAGCCTTGAGATCAGAAGTCCGTTTCTGGATCAGGATGTAGTAGAATTTGCTTTTGGCCTTCCGTCTGAATATAAAATAGATTCACGGATGAAGAAGAAAATTGTACAGGATGCATTTCGCAACTACTTACCTGATGAATTATATAACAGGCCCAAGAAAGGATTTGAAATTCCATTAGTTAACTGGTTCCGTAATGAATTATGGGACACGATCGATAAAGATCTATTAAACGATAAATTCATTGAAGAACAAGGGTTATTTAACGTAAATACAATTAAAGAACTGAAAAAACAAATAAGATCCTCCAATCCTGAAGACAGCCACGCCACAATCTGGGCACTTATTGTATTTCAACATTGGTGGAAACTGTATTCAATCAGCTAACCAGCTAATTAGCTAATTGACTGCTGTGCCCATTTCGGTTGCAGTTTGTTCACTTTCAGTTTAACTTTTCTTGTCATTTTTTCCCTGTTTATAAGAATGATCAGAAAGGCGCTGTAGAAAGGCATGCAGGGAATTTTGTATCGTGAAAGGGATCCAAAATTATAAGTGGATATTCCTACTGCAAAAGCAAAGATCAGAGAAAATACAAAAAAGAATATCAGATTAGGATCTTTAATGGTCCATTTTAGAATAGTAAATCCTCTCTTGTAGAATAAGCGAAGCGTAAAATAAAGGAACACCAGTCCTTCCAATGCAGACAAAGCCACTATTGGCTTTCGCACTTCCCACAAAAACGGTCTGAATAAAGTTACTACAACGGCCTGCGGGAATTTAAGCAGCATACCTCCTATGCTGGGATCAAATTTACCAAGATCATAACCTGAACCTTCCTGGATATCGCTCATGTATCCAATGTAAACTCTTGTTTTTTCAGCGGTTTGAGCCACTTTATCCAGGGAATATTCATCAAGGCTCTTTGAAAAATAATTCGTAAAGAAGAAAAACCCACCTACACATATCCCAACGAAAATGATATTCACCATCCATCTAAGTGCTGATGAACGTATCTTATGGGAATAGGAAAGTAAAAGCCAAAGACCCAACGCTGGTAAAAACGCTAAAAGGATATATAGCTTAATAATTCCAATAAGATAAAAGCTAAGAGCGATCAATATAAAATTCTTCATCGATACGTCTCTATCCAGGAAAAGTCGGAAAACGCAATGCGTCATCCATCCTAATCCAAACATGCATATAGTGTCTTTAAACAATCCCGAACCCCATACAACGGTACTTGGTACAAAGAGAAATGCCAGGGCTAATTCTTTTGTAAGATTAGGGTAAATGCGTGTAAACGTTCTATACATTGCCCAAATGCCACTATAAGAAAAGTAGGCGAATAATAAGGCTATTGGAATATAGGAAGTGAAATTCAGCAGACCTAAAACAGCCGCAATGGAGCTTACGGTATAGGAAGAAATTTCATTATACCAGAACATTTGCACCACGTACGGATATAATTTAGGATCAGAATCTACAGGAGTACGAAATAATAATTTTATCCATGTAACAAAAGAATCATCCAGTGCAGAATTAATAACCTTGGCATGGTAGAAAAAATTAAATGTATCACCAAAGCCATAATAATATTGATAAATAAGGGCAATGAATATAGCCCCGGCAAATTTTACATAAAGTCCTGGCAGGTAATATTTCCTAAGCGGATGACCTACAGGGTATTTTTTATCACGGTGGCGTTTGCCCAGGTAAGATAGGAGCAGCAGGTAAAAAGGTGAAAGAAGAAGATCATAGATAGTTAGATACTGCTGACCCATGTTCAGATTGATTTTTATAGGATAAGCTAATGTAAGTCATTATTTTCTATAACTAATTTACCTTAGTTTATGTTATTGAATAACTAATTAAAATAACGGTATTTTTTTGAATATAGTGAATAAAAAAAGTTTTCAAATGCATACCCTTAAACTGACTGATATTGTTTAAAGAAAACATCTCCCACCAGTGGTCTTTCCTGCCTAGCATTGACCTAAAAGTGTTTACAGGTTTTAAGATAATTCTGATATTCACTCCGCCAGGGGTCTTCACTGCCCGGCCTCGTGCGCTGAGAGACCCCGGGGTATTATTTCAGAATGTCTAAAATATATGTTATAGCCATAGCTTTATCAAATCCATAAAGTATGTGAAGAGAGCTTCACTCCACCAGGGGTCTTCACCGCCCGGCCTTGTGCGCAGAGAGACCCCGGGATATTATTTTAGAATCTTTAAAATATAATTTATAACTATAGCTTTATCAAATGCCTGTTCGATTCTCCCACTCTTCCGGCCCAGATAGCATTTATTTTGTAACATTTACATGCTATAAATGGCTGCACTTATTTAAAGTAACAGATTCTTATGATACTGTTTATAAATGGTTTGATTATTTATATAAGAATAATATTTATGTAACAGGGTATATTATCATGCCCAATCATGTCCATGTACTTCTTTATTTTAAGGAAATGCCTAAATCCCTTAATATAATTATAAGCAATGCAAAGCGATTTATGGCTTATGAGATCATTAAAAGACTAGAGCAAAAAAAGGAAAATAAATTACTGGACTTCCTGCATGAAGGAGTCGGGAAAAGAGAAAAAAAGAAAGGGCAAATCCATAAAGTATTTGAAGAGAGCTTTGATGCAAAGGTATGTTACAGTGATAAATTGATATTTCAAAAGCTACTTTATATTCATCATAATCCAGT
>JBJMLT010000583.1:0-2309 GCA_045805165.1 Flavisolibacter sp. | reverse complement strand
AGGAATTGGATTATTTTATGGTCAGCTACGGCATGGTTTTCAGGATATGGATAGCTTCTCAAAAGGATTGGATCTTAGATTGATTATATCAACCAACTTCTATACAAAAATAGCTGTACAGTACACTTCAAACAATGGCAAAACAGCCCTGTTGATTTACTATAATTTTAAGTTCAGGGTATCGTAAATAAGCTATTTTACGATTGTATAAATACCATAATCTTCAACTAATTTCGGTCAGGCATACACTTTAAAATCAAACCAACTAATGGATCCAATCAAAACTGCTCTATGTTCTTTTGGAATGAGCGGCTGGGTGTTTCATGCACCATTTATAGCTATAAATTCTGGATTTAAATTATACGGAGTATTGGAGCGCAGTAAGAATCTTGCTGCCAAAAAATATGATGGGATTAAAACCTATCGATCAATGGAAGAGCTTTTAGAAGATAAAGAAGTTGAACTGGTTGTAGTTAATACACCAAATAATACACATTTTGAATATTCGAGAAACGCATTGTTGGCGGGCAAGCATGTAATTACAGAAAAACCATTTACTGTAACTGTTGAGGAAGGAAAAGAATTAATAGAGATTGCCAGGAAACAGAATAAAAAATTATCAGTTTATCATAATAGAAGGTATGACAGTGATTTTAAGATTGTAAAAAAAGTAGTAAGAAATGAATTGCTGGGTAAAATTGTTGAAGCAGAATTCCATTTTGACAGATTTAAAGAGGAATTGAGCGTTAAGACCCATAAAGAAACTCCGGGCCAAGGAACAGGAGCTTTATATGATCTAGGAGCACATCTTATCGATCAGGCACTTCAGCTATTCGGAATGCCTGACAAATTATTTTCTGATATAAGGATCATTCGTCCGAATTCAAAAGTGGATGATTATTTTGAGTTGTTATTTTATTATCCGGAATTACGCGTACGTCTGAAATGTTCCTACATAGTAAGAGAAGCGTTGCCGGCTTATATTTTACATGGAATGAAGGGTTCTTTTATTAAAACAAAAAGTGATATTCAGGAAACGCAGCTTCAGAAAGAAATATCCCCTTCAGCTCCGGATTGGGGCTCAGAACCGGAATCTGAAAGGGGACTTTTGCATACAGAACAAGATGGAAAGATAATAAGAGAGTTGATACCATCAGAAAGAGGTAACTATGGCGAATTTTATAATGAAATGTATAAGGCTATTCGTCACAATGAGCCTGTTCCCATTGATCCGCAAGATGCGGTTAATGTGATAAAGATCATTGAGAAAGCCTTTAAGGTTAATTATTAAAGCAAAGTAGCTTCGGAAGAAATATTTGTCTTTAGTAATTTAGAAATGGGGCAATTTTGTTCAGCATCTTTGACAGCTTCCTGAAATTTTTCCTTGCTTACGCCAGGTACTTTTCCCTTGACCGTTAAATGTGATTTAGTAATAGCACCATTTTCAAATGTTATATCGCATTTTGTTTCGAGTGATTCAGGATTAAAGCCTCCGTCGCTAAGTACAAAGGTCAACTTCATTGTAAAACATCCTGCATGGGCAGCAGCTATTAATTCTTCAGGATTTGTGCCCTGTCCATTCTCAAATCTTGAAGAAAAAGAATAAGGAGTTTGCTTTAAAACATTACTGGCTGTTGTTAAATTTCCTTTACCGTTCTTTCCTGTACCGTTCCAAACGGCAGTTGCATTACGTATCATAGATTATTTATTAGGAAAGCAAAGCTATAGGAATTTGAGATTTGAGATTTGAGATTTGATTGGAGGTTTAGGATAGTTGTTGGTTGACGAGTTGGAAAGTTGAAAAGTTGACAGGTTGACAAGTTGACAAGGAAAGGCATGGGTGGTAAAACGGATCGTAGGAAGGTCTTGAGGCTAAGAGCTAAGAGCTAGAAGCTGTTATTTCAAGCGGCATGAGCGTGGCCGACGATCTCATCCATGGAAATGCCGAGATGACTTTCTTCGTAAACACATTCCCTGTCACGAATAACAAGAACCTGTGGGGACTCGTGGTTAACTTTAAACAGATCTACGATCTTATTAGATAAGTTCCTGTTAGCCAAAAGATCAAGAAAATAGAAATCAATATCAGCAGGTTGATCTACTTTTTGCAAGCGCTGCAATGCAACAGCGCTAATAGAGCAACGAGTACTATGTTTGAAGATTACCTGTGGTCTGATCTGAGATTTACTAATAATTTTTTTCAACTGCTCCTCATCGGTAAGATGAATCCAATGCATACACTATAATTTTAGTTAACGTCTCTTAAAACCGCCTGTAGTGGAAGGACAGCCATACTGGCTTCTGGTGCT
>JBJMLT010000582.1:0-2175 GCA_045805165.1 Flavisolibacter sp. | reverse complement strand
GATCCATTGGCAGGCAATTCATCATATGGCTTTAAGTTGTAAAAATCTTTTTTACAGGATGCAAGACCCATTAGTCCTACCCCTGCAATGATTATATATTTATTTAAATGCTTCATGGTTTTAGTTTTTTAATTAAAAGCTCAGATTAATTCCTGCTGTCATTGATTTGGTATAGAATATATTCAGGTTACTTTGACTGGCTAATCCCTGTTCCGGATCAACAGTCAGATTCTTATCGTAGGTCTTTGTCCAGAGATTTGTGCCTCTAACGTATACGCGCAAACTATTTATATGCAGTTTCCTGGTTACTGAATTTGCCAGGTTGTATCCGATCGTTAAATTCCTAAGCTTTATAAAATCGCCTTTATTTAAAAACCTTGAAGAGAATGCATTTGAGTTATTGGTTGATCCGAATTCATATCTTGGAACATTTGTAATGTCTCCAGGCTTTTGCCATCTTTGAAGTTCCAGTGCATATTTATTCAGATCAGGGAAGGCGCCATCGATCGCATAAAAGATCCATCTATCAGTTACCAGGTTGCCATAGTTGTATACAAGATCAGCCTGTATATCAAATCCTTTAAAGCTGAAAGTATTGGTAAGTCCTCCAAAATACTTAGGAGAAGCGCTTCCTATCAATTGTCTTTTTGCAGACCGGTAATTATTGGTCGTTTGCTTATGGCTGCTATCAACCCACCAGAGAGGATCTCCATTAGCCGGATCAACTCCTGCCCATTCTCTTACGTAAAATGCTCTGAAATCATGACCTTCCCGTAATAAAAAAGGACTAGATGGAATATCCTTTCCACCCGGTAGTGCCAGTATCTTATTGATATTATGAGAAATATTAAAGCTAATATCCCATGTAAAATATTTTGTCTTTACGGGAGTAGCATTAATAGTAAACTCAACTCCTTTATTTTCTACTTTACCTATGTTATCTACAAATGATGTAAAACCGGTTGTTGGAGAAAGAGGATTAGAGAATAATAATCTGTCGGAGACTCTTCTGTAATAATCAAAAACTATTGAGATGCGATTCTTTAAAAAACCTGCATCAAGACCTGCATCGGCCTGTTTAGTGCTTTCCCATGTAAGGTTCTCATTTCCTACAACATCAAATACACCACCAGGTTGTCCTGCATAATTGGTTCCAAAATGTATGGTAGGTCTCCAGGAATAGTTGCCAATAGCTGCATTTCCCGTAGTACCATAAGAACCTCTGAGCTTAAGCGCAGATATAAAGGAAATATCCTTTACGAAGTTTTCGCGGTCTGCATTCCAGGCAGCACCTGCGGACCAGAAATTACCATAACGGTTATTCTCGCTGAATCTTGATGATCCGTCTCTCCTGAAGCTTCCGCTAACCGTATAACGGCTATCGAATGTTACGGTGGCTGCTGAATAAATGCCGGCTATATCATAATCCGAAGCGGAAGATTTTGCAGAAATAGGAGTTGCTGCATTTGCAGTTTGATAAAGACTATTTGTCGGAGGAAATCCCTGGGATGCCGTAACCAACAAATATGATTTATTTTTTTGAGCCTCATAACCCAACTTGGCATCTAGACGGAATTTTTGGGAAGGTCCAAACAAGGTATTGTAATCAAATTGATTGGTTGAGATCCAATTGAAGAATCTTGAGTTGATTGGCTGGCCTAAACCACCAAAGCCGGTACCATCCCCATGAAATTGATTCCAGAATGTATATTCTTCAATATAATTGAAATCGATACCGAAGCGACTGGAAAATTTCAGGTTGTTGAGTATAGAATACTCCGCTCCTACCAATCCCTGAATTAGTGTAGTATTGGATTGATTTATATCGTGTGCAGCAATGTAAAGCGGATTGTAATTTCCACTATTGAAATTAAGATTGCCATCAGTGCTGATATTTAAGCTTCCGTCCGGATTAAAGGGATTTTGAGTAGGCCTCAGGAAAGGCAGACCTCCCACCGGGTTAGAAAAAGCACCTCCATTGGTTGGAGAATTTTGCATGGAATTCGATCCATTCAGATTAATAGTAAAATTCAACTTATCGTTAGCTGTATGCTTATAATTTACCCTGAAAGAATATCTTTTGAAATCGGAAGCAATTACCGTAGCCTGTTGATTAAAATAGCCTGCGGAAGCATAAAACTGATTTTTTGCATCACCACCGCTTGCTGAAAGATT
>JBJMLT010000581.1:0-3157 GCA_045805165.1 Flavisolibacter sp. | reverse complement strand
GTGAATATCTTTCTTCAGAAATATAATTGCTGCTGATATTGCGGTTAAAACCTTTTTTCTGGTCAAGGATATCGTTCGCAACTATGAATATCTTTCCTGAGTTATCCTTGAAGACTTTTCTTGAAAGGCTGGCATTCCAGATTGTTTGGTTGGGGTTACCTGCAAATTGTTGAAGATTCTGACGCAAATCGATTTCTACCTCTGAAGACAACTCATATTTCTTTAAGAAAGTGATTCTGCCATCGATATCTCCTCCATAGTTCCAGTAACTATTGTCGTAAGAAGACTTCGTGGAGGATTTGGTATCATTATAACCCAATTTAGGTCCTGCACTGAAAGAATATTTTTCTTCTTTTGAATACCGTAATGATAGTTCAAGGTTTGAATTAAAATAATTGGTGGTATTAGGAAGGCCATTAGTGAAATTATTATTTCTGCCTCCACTACCACCCAGATTAACACCATATCCCAATTTGCCCTGGCCATCTTTGAAATAATCAGAATAAAAATTCCAGTTATAATTACCTCTGACGTTTACAGGCGTTGAAGTTTGGACTCCTTTTGTTACATCGAGCACATTGAAATAAGTAATCGCATTCACAGGAATGTTGAACCCAAGTCCGGCAAAAAGTCCTTTCTGACTTAACATCTTATAAGTGTTGAAATTGAGGTTGATGTTATGATTGAAGGTTACTTTAAGAAAAGGATTGCCTATGATAATGTTTGAACGGTCCGAATTATCGCGGATGGGTTGCAACTGGTCAATTGAAGGCTGCCGCGTAGAACCACGGTAATTCAATGACAACCTTGTTTGAGGCGCAAAAACATAGGAAAAACTTGCCTGCGGTGTAAGTTTGAGAAAATAGTACTGGCTGCGACGATTGCTGTCTATGCTGAACAAATTCAAACGTACGGAAGAAGTACCGGTACCAAATGCAGCCCGCAGCTTTTTGCCTGTATATCTGAAGATCGCTGAACCGGTATGAGAAAAGGCTTCCAGCTCAAAATTATTGCTATACTTGGTGTCGAGGTCCTGGTACTTATCGCTAACATCTTTATTAAATGTGCTGCGGAGGGAAGTAGAATTGTTTTTATTAAAGGCATACTCCATTACCAGGCTCCACTTCGCCGAAAACGGTTCGCTCCAGGTGATCTTTCCACCAAGTGTTTTCGAATCTCCATTTCTCAATTTTAGTTGGTCGCCAATATCGATGGAATCAATCGCTGCATTTCCAATTTTATAAAAATTAGTTTTCGTATAGATGATTCCTTCCTGGTCATCCTCTACTATGCCGAAACGTAAAGTTGTCATCAACAATCTGTTCGGTTTTTTAAATGCCTGGCGGTAGGTAAGCTGATTATCGGCCTGCTTTTTTTCAGAGTGATTATCTACGTTTTGATAGGTCTGGCGAACCAAATTTTTTGATTCACCGAGGAGAAATTCTTCGTAAGCATCGCTAAGAAGATCCGTTTTTTTATAAGTCAAAACACTAGAGAACTTAAAAGAAGTGAGTGAATCAGGTTTCCATTCATACTTAATGTTTCCAGTGTGCTGCTGATTCAGTCCGTCGGTATTCTGGATTTTGTTTTTGTACGAGATACTATTGGTAAGTAAATTCTGCTGTTGGGTTGAAGCAGTATTTTCAGTACCCAGTCGATTATAACGATACGATCCGTTAATGCCATATTTATCATCGGCCCATTTATCGCTGAACAAAGCACCAGCCGTGTAGGAGTTTGGAAGTCCTCTCAAACTCCAGTCGTTAAATTCATCTCCTGAGCCGAAGCTGTAGTAGTAACCTGAAATCTCATCATATTCGAAATCATTTTCTATTCCAAGTTTCTGTTTGTCTTCCCAATTCAAACTGCCGGTAGAAACATCACTCTTTGTTCCATAAAGAGATAATTTTCTTTTACCGACAAATTTGTTGTACAATGCTTTTGCGTCTACCAGTTTTTGGAAATCGGTACCAAAATGAGCTTTCCCAAAAGAGCCTTTCTTCGAACTTTCTTTCAGTTTGATATTGACTGTTTTTCCTTCACTGCCTGTTGAAATACCTGTGAGGTTCTGCTGATCGGTTTTTGTATCATACACCTGAACTTTATCAACAGCTCTGGCGCCAATATTCTGAGTTGCCATCGTAGGATCATCGCCAAAGAATTCTTCACCGTCCACCAATACCTTCCCAACTTTTTGACCTTGCGCGGTGATCTCGCCTTTGCTGTTCACCTGGATTCCGGGTAGTTTTTTTAATAACTCCTCAACTGTCGCACCTTCTCTTACATGAAAACTGTCTGCTATAAATTCGGTTGTGTCTCCTTTGATCCTAATGGCGCCAGCGCTTTTGATGATGACGGCTTCGAGCAAGCTGGCTTTCAGGGTGAGTGGCACCGCGCCAATATCGTTCTCAGTCTGATCTTTTATTTCTATTACATCTGCGAAGTCTGCAAACTTTGGATAAGTGACAAGCAAAAGGTAACTGCCGGGTTTTACTCGTGATATCAGGAATTCGCCATTCTGATTAGTACGGCTAAAACTTAACAAACTGGAGTCTGATTTCTTTAATAGCGAAACAACAGCGTTTTGAAGATTCTTTTTTTCCAGGGTATCGACGATTCTGCCTTTAACCGAAGATTGCTGGGCAAAGGCAACCTGTACAATTCCAGCCAGGCAAAGCCCTAGAAGCAGTTTTCTCATGTTGGGTTTTAGTGTTTCTCAAACAATTTAGGATTCGAAAGGTTTATGAAATGTTAACTTTACTTAAACGGTTTAATAGCCGGATAAGGCATGAGCGAAAAAATCGATATTTCTATAAATGATATTGGAGAAAACAAGGAAATCAGCAATCAAACTTCTGAAATTCTTCCTCCAACAAGTACGGAGCGTTATGAAGACAGGAATTTTGTAGACACAACTTTAGCTGTCTGGAATTATTCTATGCTCTACGACGATGACATACAGACTTTTCAAAATGGCACGAATTATTCCATCTATAAAAAATTCGGCTCTAAAAGAATAAAAGTACTGGAAAGAGAAGGATTCTATTTCTGTGTGTGGGCGCCGAATGCTACAAAGATCACCGTCATTGGCAGCTTTAATAACTGGAATCCTGATTCACATCCACTGCAGCCAAGATGGGATAAAAGCGGAATTTGG
>JBJMLT010000580.1:0-13820 GCA_045805165.1 Flavisolibacter sp. | reverse complement strand
TCCATTGCAGATCTTCAAAATTCCATTAGCCGGCTGCTCCATAAAAGGAACACGCATACAAAAGAACGTCTTAACCTTCTCAAGCAATCTATTGAAGACAACAAAACTCAGGACAATAAAATTGCTGTTCCTACAAATGAAGGACTGGAATTCATTGTTATTAAAAATATTCTCCGCATCGAATCAAGTACTAATTATTCCCGGCTCTTATTGATCAATAAGCAATCACTGCTCGTAACCAGGCTTCTTAAAGATTTTGAAGAATTATTAACCCCTTACCGTTTCTTCCGTGTTCATAACAGCCATTTGATCAACCTGAACTACATAAGCAAATACATTCGCGGCGATGGTGGCCAGGTAGTAATGGAGAATGGAGATGTGGTTGATGTGTCAAGACGAAAAAAAGAAGAGTTCCTTAGTTTGCTGTATGTGTAATAGTAAAACGAAGCTGGAATGTTAAAAAGATTTGCACTTATACCACCCTGTTTAAACGATCGTATATTACAGAATGAGAAAATTAATCTTACTTGCTATTTGTTCTTTTTTCTTATTCAACGTTACGTACACTCAAACAATAAAAAGACCAGACGCAGTTGATCTATCTCACAAGGACATCGACAGAATAGTCAAAAAGCTAATGGATACAGCAGATGTACCCGGACTATGCCTCGGCATAATCGATAACAATGCTCCTGCTTATGTAAAAGCATATGGTTATAAGAATAAAGATGTAGGAATAATGAACGATACTGCTACATGTTTCTATGCAGCTTCTCTGGCCAAGCCCTTATTTGCCTACCTGGTCATGCAATTGGTAGATGAAGGAAAGATCAATCTGGATACACCTGTTTATACTTATTTACGCAAGCCTTTGCCTGAATATGAAGGATATAAAGACCTGGCGGGAGATGACCGGTGGAAATTAATTACTGCAAGAAATTGTCTTGACCATACCACAGGATTCCCTAATTGGAGGCAATTCAATCCAAAGAGTAATAACAGGCTGGAGATCTTTTTTACTCCAGGTGAAAGGTATGCCTATTCAGGTGAAGGGTTATACCTGTTACAGTTCATAATAGAAAATATCACTCATCGCAGACTGGAAGATCTGGCAAGAGAAAAAATATTTATTCCTTTAAATATGGTCAGGACCAGTTTTCTATGGCAGCCCTATTTTGAATCGGATTACGCGGTCGGACATACTATGAATAATGACATCATCACTAAAGATAAAAGGACCACAGCCAATGCAGCTGGTTCTATGGAAACAACCATCGCAGATTATACACGGTTTGTTTCTGCAGTAATGCAAGGGAAAGGTCTTTCTGAAAAATCAAGACAGGAAATGCTGTCACCTCAGATTGGCATTTTTAATAAACACCAGTTTCCCTCTCTGAATAATGATACCACCAGCGAAAACAAATCTATTCATTTATCATACGGATTGGGATGGGGATTATTTAACAGCAAATATGGAAAGGCCTTTTTTAAGGAAGGACATGGCGAGGGTTGGGTGCATTATATGATCGCGTTTCCCGATAAAAAATTTGCTGCTATTATTATGACCAACAGTGCCTCCGGTGAAAGCATGTTTAAAGAATTGGTAGAAGATATTACAGGAATCACCATTCCATGGAATTGGGAAGGATATTTTCCTTACAAAGCCACTGTCAAACTACCAGAACATATTTTACAACAGTACACCGGCATTTATGATGGAAAGCTCAAAGCAAAAGTATCATTGGTAAATGGTCAGCTAAAAGTAGAATCCGAAACAGTAAAGTTACCTCTAACCAATTTATACGCCTCTACCGAAGATCACTTCTTCCTGAAAGTTATGGATACAGATATTGTATTTGTAAAAGGTAAAGATGGTAAAATTGAAAAAGCGGTTTTGAATGATGAAGGGGAATATTATGAGTTGAAGAAAGTGGAATGAATCATCTTCACCTCCCATACATCTTCCTTAAAAAATTTGTACTTTGAAATAACAGTTTTCAAACAAGCTGACAAACCTGTTTTGTATCAATTTCTCTATACATGCTTTATTGTTTTTATTTGGCTTGACGTTCAGGCCCAAACAGTTCCTTCAAAACGCTACACCACTGCGGATGGCCTGGTCTCCGACCGGCTTACCTGCATGGTGCAAGACGAACAGGGATTTCTATGGACAGGTACTTTTTTTGGCCTTTCACGTTACGACGGCTACCATTTTGTTAACATCTCTTTGCCGCGTGAGCAACAAAACAAATATGTAACTGCACTTGCCGCTTCTGATGGCGCAGTATATGCCGGTTTTTTATTTGGCGGTGGTTTAATGGAATATCGCCAGGGAAAGGCAACTGCATTTAAAGTGCCGCAGTATAAAGGAGAAACATCCAATAATGTACTCACACTTTGCCCTCATACTCTAAAAGGTGTTATTGTCTGTGGCTCTGGCAACTCCATTTATCATTTTGCAGATGGTGTCTTCCATTATTTGTTCGCTTTAGATTCATCTTATTTAAATGTGGATTATCGCCAACTTGTAATGGATAAGAACGGGAACATTTGGGTAGCTACAGACAAAGGCATGTTGGTATATACAACAGCAGGAAGGCTGATGCCTGCTTGTCCATATCCTACGTTTTCTATCCAGTCTTCAGGCAAAGGCATCATTTCTATTTCGCAAGTCAGGGGCAACACAGAGATGTCATTTGTTGAGGTGGAAAACGGAATTTTAAAAATAAAAAAACTGGGCAATGCAGGGGCAGTTTTTTCTATACCACAAAATAATTTTCAGCCCGATCATACATGGTTACTTTCCAAATCCGGAAAGTTCATTAACCTTACACCAGATGGCAAAGCCACAACATTCCTCACTAAAGGATTTGCCGCAGATGATGTGCATTTCTTGTATTCAGATAGAGAAGATAATCTCTGGATCGCTACCCATACCGGACTGGTAAAAATGCCTAACCTGCCGTCTGGCTTTTTCCCTTTCCAGGAACTGGGAAACGGAACCGGTAACATTACTGGCAACGATTCAGCTTTATGGATAAATAATGGAAGGTCTCTTTATTTTATACACAACGAAGAGATGAAAAAGATCCCATCGTCAGTAGTAAACTTTACAGGTACTCTTTGCTACACGGGCAACCAATTATGGCTTGGCAACTACGAAGGCGGTTTTTGCCAGGTGCGGTTTAATAAAAATAAGATAGGGTCAGCTGTGTATTTTCCAACCTTCGGGAAAACAAAAGTTAAAGTACACACCATTACTGCAGATTCTAACGGCGGAATATGGGCCTGCGGGCAAAATGGCATTTTTTATTTTCAGGATGGGAAGCCCGTCGCTCAATTCAATCCTCTGCTGCAAAATGGTAAGTCTGCCTTTATTGTAAGTATGGTGGTAGATTCAAAGAATCATATTATCTGGGCGGGTGACAACGACGAAGGTGTACTGAAAATACATTATGAATTTTCCGGCTCTGGCTTCCGTTATCAGGTGCAGGATTACATTGACGCGTCTGTTGGATTATCAGACGGTCATATTCGCAGTATGCTTCTGGATTCAAAAGGAAACGTATGGGTGGGTACCCGTTTCAGCGGCATTTTCAGAATTTTACAAAATGGTATCCATATACAGGTGCAAAACCTTTCAGCGGAAGCAGGCATGCAATGCACAAGAGTAACAGACATTAAAGAGGTTGGCAATAAAGCAATTTGGATGTCCACCTGCAATGGGATATTTCAATACTTTCACGATTCAGGGAAATGGAAAGCCTATACAACTGCTGATGGTTTGCAGCAGGCCGAAGTTTTTGCTAATTATATTTCTTCTGATGAAAAACGTGGCTGGGCAGTCTCCGAAACAGGTGTAACCGTAATGCAATTGTCTGGAAAAAAAGAATTGCCGCCACCGTTGATCAATCTTATCCGCATAACCGTTTTAGGCAAGGAAGATTCGTCAGCTTATTTTAAACAAGAAAGTATCGCTTATCATCCGGATGAAAGTTCTATCGGCTTTCAATTTGCTGCAGCTTCTTATACGGATGAAAAAAAGCTTTGGTATAAATACCGGCTCGAAGGTTATGATGAAAGCTGGAGCACACCAACCCAATCCAACAGCGTAAATTATGCCTCTCTTTCGCCTGGGAGTTATACTTTTAAGGTTTTGGCTTCTATTAACAATAACCAATGGAGTGCGGTACCAGCTAGTTTTTCCTTTATCATTCAAAAACCATTTTATAAAAGCCCACTGTTTTTTGTTTTGGTTCTGGGCGGATTAATGGGAGCTTTTTATTTTTTTTATACGTATCGCCTGCAGCAAAAACTAAATGTGGAAAGGTTGCGCAGCCGTATTTCTGCCGATCTGCATGATGACATTGGTTCAACGCTTAGTTCTATCTCTATCATTAGCGAAGGTGCCTTGCAGGAAAAAGACCTTTTAGCTTCTAAACTGATGGTGAAAGAGATCAGCGAGAACACCCAGTTACTAATGGATAAGATGGATGACATAATCTGGTGCGTGAACCCGCAGAATGATTCTTTTCAAAATCTGATGCTGCGAATTAAAAAATTTTCTGCCATCTTGTTTGAAGCAAAGGGGATTGACTACACCATATCCATTGACAAACACATTAACAACATTGCGTTGCCTATTAATCAGCGTCAGCACCTGTACCTGATATTAAAAGAAGCAGTGAATAACCTGGCAAAATATTCCGGCTGCACCCATGCTTCCATTTCTATTCATTATGAAGGAGGTTATTTAACAATGGAAGTGACAGACAATGGAAAAGGGTTCGATAACAGTAAGCAACAAATGGGAAATGGGTTGCGCAATATGAAACGTCGTGCAGACATGTTGCAGGCAACGCTGAAGATTGAAAGCACCAATCAGGGCACAACAGTTTTTTTACGAACAAAAATCAAATGAATATCTGATGGCATCTTGTTTTTAATTGCCGCAAATTTGTACGCATGATCAAAGTAGCAATAGTAGAAGATCATCAGCCTTTGCGCAATAGCGTTGAAGCGCTTTTTAATCGTACACCTGGCATGCGGTGCGTGGCAGCCTTACCGAATCTTCTGAATATAGTTAGCGACCTTTTGAAAGAAGAACCGGACATTGTCCTGATGGACATTGACTTGCCCGATATCAATGGCATTGAAGGAGTGCGTACAGTGAAAAATGTCTATGAAAAAATCCAGGTGCTGATGTTTACAGTATTCGAGGATGATGAAAAGATCTTTGCTGCTATCCGGGCAGGTGCCTCCGGTTATCTGCTGAAAAAAACACCACCGGCTGAAATCATTTCTGCAGTGCAGGAACTGTATGAAGGTGGTGCACCAATGAGCCCTTCTATTGCCCGAAAGGTCATACAGGCTTTTCAGTCGCCATCCAATTTTTCTTTAGCCGATTACGAACTTACCGCAAGGGAAAAAGAGATTCTCTTTTCATTGGTGGATGGTCTTAGTTACAAAAAGATCGGCGAAAAATATTTTATATCTCTTTCCACCATACGTACCCACATTTGTAATATCTACGCCAAACTGCATGTACATTCTAAATCGCAGGCGGTAGCCAAAGTGTTGCAGGGTAAACAAGACCTTCCCTGAATAAGATTCACTACTCACGATTCACAATGCCATATTCGGCTATTATCAAAAATCAGATGTTCATCCGATAGTCCCGCGCAAATGGGTTCTGTTTCTTTGAGGGAAGAACAACTCATAGAATTATCAAACTTAGATCAGCTTGTCAGTACATGGCTATGCTTGCAAGGAAACAGTTTATTTAAGAACGCAAACCAAATACACATAAAAATGAAAAATTCATCATTTAAGCTTTTCCGTATTGTGTTAAAATCTTTTCTGGCTGTTACTGCTATCAGCCTGCTTTGTTTTTTTGTAGTTGCTGTAAAGACAAAATCATTGGCCGATGACATATGGCAACAATTGGGAATAACTTTACCAGATGCGAAACTGAATATAAAAAACAGTATTCTTCAGGGCAGCCTTTATTATTACGGTGCAAAAAATGCACAGAATATTATTGCAGGCAACCGGGTAGCCGTAGTAAACGAGTTGGTTGCTTATGCAAAAAAATATAGCAGCAGTTCTGAATTCAAAACCAGTTACAAAAAGTATAGAGATGAAATGAAACCAAAGCCATATGAATATAAGGCTGCTACAGCGGAGACCATCAAGGCGAAGGAGAGGCAACGGCTCGAAATGAATCTGAAAACTGCAGAAGAAGGACTGAATTCAACTAATCCCAAAATTAAAAACGGTGCGCCCCTAAGGATCCAGAACATCAAAAAGGAATTGGCTGCATTGGATGATCCGGATAATAAAACTATTAAAAGATTACTTGATAATGAAAATCGCTCATCCGGGGGTATTGGCAAACAAAATGAAGACGCATTGAAAGATTTTGAACAGAAGTATCCTGAAGATCCGCAATTGCTGATCAAAAGAAGGTTGGAAGAAATACTGAATACTACTTCCGATGTCGATTACACAGCTGAATTAAAGGAGACAGAATGGAAAGGGAAAAAGTGGTTGGTCTTTATTAATCCTGATTATGAAAAAAAATCAAAAGAATGGAAGCTTGCCTTCCGTGCAGGTAAACCGGTAACAGATGCTGTGCGTTCAGCCGCAGAAAACTGGTTGAAAGAATTTAAATAAGTAGTTGACCTTTTATCATTACATAATGTAGCCCTTATCGCAAAATTTATGAAGTATAAACAATGCCTGGTCCTTCTGCTGACAACCATCTTTTTTTTGAGTGCTTATCGTTCAACTAACAAACCCTTTACAGGCAACATTGCTTATGTCCGGGATGAAAAAGAGATCCGCCTGATACAGTCCGATGGTACCGGTGATCGTCAGCTATGGACACACAAAGATGCACAGCCATATTCTGGCATCTACGACCTCGCCTGGAGCCCTGACGGAAAAGAACTTGCTTTTTCCAGCGGTCATGCTGGTGCCACTTCTCTTTTTCATTCGGATATATATATTATTAAACAGGATGGCTCAGGTTTTCGAAAGATCACCAATCCCCCCGATGCCACGCAATATTCAAAATATCCAAAGGGAAATGTAGTGGTTACCATACGCAATAATTCATATACTTTCCAGTCATCCAATGCAACCGCAGGAACTTTCTTTGTGTATGTTGCCGGTGCGGCTGCGCCGCAACTGGTTACTGTTCCACCGGGTATATCAAAAACTCTTACATTTAATTCCGTCGCGGATTTTGGAAAAAAGGCGCAGGCAATCGTCGCCATTTATGGCAATTACCGCTGGTTCGAAGCAGGTACTGATGTTCAGGCCGGCAAAACAGTGAAAGCTCCAGATCTTGGCATCAGTGGAGATGGCATCCAATACTTTGGTGCTTTTCATCCTGTGTGGAGAAATGATGGTTCTGAGATCAGTTATCGCACAGGTACCTGTACTGTTGACCGTGTGCCTGTTGATCCTCCGCAAGGTGAATTTTTTTACAAAGCGATGTTTGGAGGTAAGCCGCCCTTTGGTGCCTGTTCCTGGGACTGGGGTCCAACACCTGCATTGGCGAACCAAATTATCTATACTGAAAATTCAACAGAATCTGCCATCTTTCTCATGACCGAAGGTGGTACGCATCCTGGCAAAAAGCTCACAAGCTATTCAGATATCGAATACCAGCTTTTGCATGATCTCCACTGGTTGCCGGATGGTTCCGGTTTTCTTTATTCTACCACTACATTAATGAGAGATGCATCGAATATTTTTCGTTATGATCTCAAAACAAAACAAACCGCCAGGCTCACAAATTTTGAAAATGCATTTGCGAAAAAATTCAGCATCTCACCAGATGGTGCATGGATCGTATATGAACGAAGCAAGGAGTATGACGACAATGCGCCAGCCGATCTCTGGATCCAGCGCATGAATGGGTCAGAAGCAAAGTTGTTAGTCAAAAATGGTCATGCTCCTTCATGGGGAAGATAAACCTGCCGCTTCTTAATTAATGATGAACCAACAAAACTTTGTGGCTTATGAAATCACATACATTTCTTTTTTCTATTTTCCATCCTTTGCTGTATGTACTAGTGTTAATTTTTTTTGCAGGTGCGTTACAAGCGCAAAAAAAGACCGATAACTCCTTCATGCTTTTATGGTACAAAGGAAAAAAAATTAACGATAGTACTTTATTGAAAACAACTGGAGAGAAAGTTAACTATTCACCATCGCAGGCAATGATTAATATAACCTACCCTACAGGAAAAGATCCTTTCACAAATTTCCATAACGAAGCCGGCAAATCAGAAGAAAGTAAAATGAAAATGGACCAGATCATGGTAGGTTCTGAAAGCAGTCCAAACCCGCCAGGGCAAGTGGTCGCTGCCAATGAAGCTTTTGATCAGGCAGTAAATGATGTATTGGCTCTCGCAGAAAATCATCTCCGGCTGGACCCGCCCGTGTTGGAGGCTACTATGCAGGAAAAGATCACCCGATTTAAAAACTGGCCGCCTGATATTAGTGAATATTACAACAGTGTTCTGAATTATGTGCAACATCCGGATCCTGAAACTCTCACAACAGTGGTACCGCCATCTTATTCTTTCGACTATTGTTTTCCCTGCGATGCAAACCGAAAGGCGGCGTACTCAAGAGACAGCGCAGCATTCATCAATAACTTTCTTGCAAAGGAGAATCTCAATATGGCAAGGGCAACTTCTGTTCTTGCTTATATGCAAAAGCAAAATGCTAAGGCTGGACCAGACTCTCTCTTTTCCCTGGAAATTAGAACACAGATGTATGAGGCCATGGTGACTATAGCGAAAAAAATAGAAGAAAAATTAATTAATGTATGGAATAAATATCAGACTGATCCCGCTAAAGTGCCCTTTCTTGTTGGGCTGCTCCTTAAAATGGCGCACATACATGATCTTATGGGCTTTGAAGAAGTAAATGGCTTTCCCAATACCGGCATATTGGCTGAGCGATTAGCGACTGCTGTAAAGGATATAATTCAAAAGGCAAAAGTAGAAAGGGATTATACCATCCTGTTAAATATCCGTAGCATTATATACCTGTTAAGATACACTGAGTGCCTCGGGTTATCTGCTGAAGAATTCAAGCAGGGTATTGAGGACTATTTGAAATTGAACCAGTTTAAAGTTACTGTAGATGCCGATGCAAAGATCCGGAAAGAAGAAATAACAGAGTTGGCAAGGCTAAATTTTGAAGGCCCCTTCAATGCCTTCCCTGATAGCACCTGCAGGCTTAAATGGTATCCTCATGGAATGGACTCAGCGAAAGGAATTGTATTCAACCTCAAAGAAATTCTCTTGAATACACCTCAGGGGCAGGCTACTTATACGGGCACCCGGGAATTTGCATCAAAACGTCCATGGCTCAAACTTGATTTTTGTGACATCAACAGGGATACCGCTTTTTTCTATCCATTCTTTCCCTATAAGGGCCAGGATACATGGACAGTGGGACAAATAAAGAATCTTCCCATGCAGGTTGTGCAAACAGTTTTTATGACCTGCTTTATGGATGCAGCAGGACTGAAAAAAAGAGCAATGTCATTAAACCAATCTTCGGTTGAACAGCAAATGACTTCTGTTTACCAGCAAAAAGTAGTGCCCAATACCGGGAACTTGAATATGAACCCTTCCACCATGAAGCCAAAAGATTATGAACGTGCTGCGGAATTAATGGATGCTGCAGACGAGATGATTCATATTACCTGGTACAATAGCCTGTATTATTTTCCCCTTAAAGGGCAGTTGAAAAACCATCAAAAGCTTGTCTTTGATGAAATGCTGGATGGAAAGCAAATATCACAATTTCCCAACATTGAATTTGCAACATTCAAAGTAAAAATTGAACATATTGAAGAATAAAGAATGTACTTTATTTTTTGCATCTTTAAAATACGTCGGTTATAATTGTGTTACAGTAATTCACAAAAACTGCAGAGTGTTTAAGTCAAATGGAACAATTATCGACTGAGCAAGTAAATGGTTTCATTAACAATGGTTTCGTAAAAATAGAGAATGCATTTTCTACAGAACTTGCAAATCAATGCCGTGCTATTTTATGGGAATCTACAGGATGCGACCCCGATGATCCCACTACCTGGATAAGATCGGTAATTAGAATTGGAGAATTAGAGCTTGAGCCTTTTAAACAGGCTGCAAATACTAAAATACTGTATCGTGCTTTTGACCAATTGGCAGGCAAAAGCAATTGGCTACCAAGAGCAACATTAGGCACATTCGTTATTCGTTTTCCTTCCAAAGAACGTGCAGGCGATACAGGTTGGCATGTGGATGCAAGCTTTCCGGGTGAAGATGCCAGCAATTATTTTGAATGGCGGATAAATATCTTTTCCAAAGGACGCGCATTATTGATGCTCTTTCTATTTTCAGATGTGTCTGAACAAGATGCACCAAGTATCATCAGGGTCGGTTCTCATTTGGATGTTGCAAAAATGCTGGAGCCAAAAGGTGCAAATGGACTTTCATTTATGGAGTTAACTGAAAGGCTACAGAGTTTGCCAAAACATGAACAGGCAGTGGCAACAGGAAAAGCAGGAACAGTATATTTATGTCACCCCTTTATTATTCACGCTGCGCAAGACCATCACGGAACAGTTCCCAGATTTATGGCTCAACCTCCTTTGTTGCCGAAAAATAACTTTAATATTAACCGAACAGTCAACGAGCTTTGCCCGGTAGAAAAAGCAATTCTAAAAGGGATAAGAAGATAAATCGTCTTCTTATTTTTTCTTATTTCTCTTTTCCTGGTCTTTATTTATTTTTTTAATTGTTTCCAATGGAAGAACTATTAATTGGTCTGTCTGGCAATTCCAAATATTCAAGTAGTTTTTGGAAATAACATTATGTTGCTTCCACTTAGTAAATTTTTCATAGAGCATAAGAGTACAAATATCAGTTGCAGTAATGAAGTCTCCAGTCTCTGGCAAGTGCGAATGAATAGTTCCCTCAATTTCTTTTCCTTCATCTTCTTTGCTCCCATAATTGATAGGGATAATATTTTTATGAAGTTGTTTTTTAGTAATTAAATTGTTGTTTTTGTCAAATGTTAGCAAATAGTCATTACCAAAAATAACTACACCACTTTGTTCTGGTCCTGTCAATACATAAACTTTCTTTTCGTCCCCGTTAATTATCGGAATTAAATTGAGACTAGTATTATTGTAGGTTTTAAATAGAGTGTCTGATTTAATAGTGACTAATGCAATTTTTCTTATCATATAAAGCTCTCTTTCATTAGTTGTAAAGTCTCTTTCAGTCAGATCGGTTGTAGCTGTTTTAGTATTGTAGGTGCTATCAAAGGAAATCATACCGATTACTCTGGGTGTGTCTACTTTTGAAAAGAAAATACACTTTGCGATTCCATTCTCAGAATATGAAAAATATCCGCCTATGTTCGCCCTGACTTTATACCTTTCTAAGAATAGGTCCGTGCCATACCAGGATGCCATTTCAGATTTATAAAGTCGTTTACCTTCTGCAACTATAGGTTGTGCTTGTTCCGTTGGATTATCCTGTCCAAATCCCTGTAAGCTTAATAATATCAGAAAGATTGTAGTTAGTATGTGCATTGTAAGTGTTAGTTATAGGTAAATGTTGCACTCTAATTTATAACACTAAGAGATAGAGTGCAAATCCTCTCCCTTTCTCTTTGGTCCTCTGCTTAACTTTATCCTAGCCCGACATGATACTCCGGGCTAGAGAAGGAGGGATCGCTTTTGAAGGAACTCAGTATCCGAAGCCCACAAAATAATCGGTCTTTACTCAATTGTAAATTTGTAACCCCTGCCGGGTACGTTAATAAATTTAATGGAGTTATCGTCGATTAATTTCTTACGTAATTTAGACACCAATACATCAACATTTTTACTGATTACAACTATACCTTCGTCTTCCCAAATTTCTTTTAGCAGTTTTTCCCTTTCTACTATTTGATTTATATTTTCTGCAAATATCTTTAGCGCTTTTGTTTCTTTTTCCGAAAGCGTAATACTTTTATTCTGGCTTTTAAGAACATTATTATCAGCGTAGAATCTAAAGCTTCCCAATTGTATGTAATCATTATTATCGAAAGTTGATTCTTTCTCTTCTTTTTTAAGAAACTTATTTTTTACATAAAAACCAACCAAACTCAAAGGAATAATCAACAGCAATAACCAAAAGAAATTAAAATGATTTTTCTTGAAAAGTTCAATTTCAATTACATAACAACCAACCTCCAGCTTGCGACCCCTGCATGGTGTTAAATCCCCTGTTTGGCTATTTATTTCGAATGCAAGACAGTTTCATTGTGTTTACAATCCTTCAAATTCACTATGTAATTGTTTGCCAGGGCGTTTTTTTGAAAAGTTCGTTGAGCTAAATTGATGAGTGAATCTGAAATAAAACTAAAGTCATTTTGAAAGGAAATTTGATATGTAGTTACATTTAATTTCTTAACAGGCATCACCCGGGATGAAAAATCTTTGGCTGAAAATAAAAGCTGATGTCCTATATCACGTAATACAACTTCTATATGCTTCCCGGGGATTTCATTCCTTTTATTAATAAATGCATCAGCAGTAATCAAAATAACAATTATCACTATTGAAGATCCAACCCAAATCAATGGCTTCATATGTGCAAAATAATCCATTAACCCCCGGTTTTAGGTGGTTTTACAAACCTTTTACGCATCCTTTACAAGTTTTTACTACAAAAAAACTTAAAGCTGGTTGACGCTTGATAGCTTTGTCTGTTCTTCCATCAATCATTTAAGCCATGAACCTACAAAAAATATGAAAAAAATTATTTATACGCTGATCTTACTGCTGGTTGTGGTAGGCGGACTCGTATTTGCGAATCGCGAAATCAATAATGAAACTTCTAAAAAATCAACGCCAAAGCCACTCTCTGCTGCTGATAGAGAAGCCGCATTGAAAAATTGGGAGGCTACCCCTGAAGGTATAAATTTCAAAAAATGGGAAGCGTCTGCCGCAGGTAAAAAAGTGTATGCCGCTGAAGCTAAAATAAGGAAGCACATAAGTGCTTCTTCCAATATGGAGGCTGTCGTAACCTCTCTTTCTCTTCCTCCGGGCTCAAGATTAGGTTTCGGTGTGATGATCAGGATTAATGGTGAGGATTATATTGTAAAATTTGAGCCGGAAAAGTCTCAACTTGGGCAATTGCAAAGCCTGAAAGTTAACGACAAAATAGTTATAAAAGGCCACGCCGTATCGCACGCGCCCAAGTATGCATATCCAATAGTATGGGGCGACTATGTAGAACGAGACAGTAAAATAATTTATAAACGTGTCCCTCGCAAAGGCGGTTGCTGAGTAAATAAATTATGAAAAACATACACCTACCAAACAAACTCCCCTGGAGAAACTTTCAAGACCGAAACTAAAGGCTTAACCAAAGCCGGACTTGCTGAAGCAATCGAGATACCACAAGGAGTTCCAGCACACGGAAAGAAAAACTTCAAAAATTGGTATTTCGTGAAGGAATTATCTATTGTAACAAAACTGAAGCATTTCGAACCAAGAAACTAAATCTGATATTTCATCTGAACGTAGACCTGAATAGCGTTTCAGAACTGAGAAATATGTAGTTTCTGACGAATATCATCTTTTCATACAATCCCAATCAACACCTTTCAAGACTCCTGCACTCACCTTTGTGATTGAACCTCTGAGGGTCGGTTCAACTCAAACTCTTGACAATGAATAAAGCTATCCACACAATCGGCTTCTGGTCCGGCATTATAGCATTCAGTGCAACCCTAACCTATTG
>JBJMLT010000579.1:0-4114 GCA_045805165.1 Flavisolibacter sp. | reverse complement strand
GTGAATGTTGAAGGCACTACCAACGTTGTAAATCTTAGCATCCAAAATAATATTTCAAAACTAATTCATATAAGTTCGGTTGCTGCTCTTGGCCGTACAACTAAAACGGATACGATCAATGAATCTAAAAAATGGGAGAATACTAATAACAATACCCATTATTCAATTACAAAGAACGAGGCAGAAATGCATGTGTGGCGAGGATTTGGGGAAGGCCTTGATGGAGTAATACTAAATCCCTCTACCATTTTAGGCTTTGGTAACTGGAACGAATCCAGTTGCACTCTATTTAAAAGCGCTTATAAAGGATTCCCGTGGTATACTGAAGGAATAAATGGATTTGTGGGCGTAGAAGATGTAGCTGCCCTTACAGTTGAAGTTGCAGTTTCTGCTATTTCTCAGAAACGGTTTATTGTGAACAGTGAAAATTGGAGCTTCAGACAGTTGTTCAACACAATTGCAGATGAATTTAATAAGCCGAGACCAACAAGGAAGGCTACGCCTGCAATTGGTGAACTGGCATGGAGATTAGAAAAAATACGGTCGTTATTTACAGGTAAAAAACCTCTTTTAACGAAGGAAACTTCTAAAGTTGCCCACAGCCACACTTCTTTCGATAATTCAGCTTTATTGTCATTTCTTCCTCATTTCCAATACACTCCAATAGCTACAGTTATTAAAGCATCCTGCGAAAAATACCTTAGAGCAATGGACAAAGGAATGCTAACGTTATAGCCTTTTCCGTTTTATACTTTTATCTTAGTATTCTTATGAAAAAGCCAGCTATCCTTTGTTTTTTACTTACGCTTTATTGTTTTGCTGATGCCCAATCTGTTATAAGCGGGAAAGTTACAGATGCAGATACTAAGGAGGTTCTACCCAGAGCATCAGTATTTGCCCAAAACACTACTAAGGGCACAGTTACAGATTCAAGTGGCTTATTTAGATTATACCTGGATAAAGGTGGCTATGAAATTATTATTTCCTATACCGGTTATAATTCAAAGACTATAAAGATCGAATCGTCTGGAGACCAACAATTGAATATAGAATTACAAAAAGCAGATAATAGCCTAAGTGAAGTAATTATCCGAAGCTCAAATGAGGTTCCGGATGGATTGGAGAAATATGGTAAATTCTTTATTCAGCATTTTATAGGAACTACTCCTTTTGCAGATAGTTGCAGTATCCAAAATCCGGAAGCATTAAAGTTCCTTTATTTCAAAAAAAGCGACCGCCTGAAAGTGTTGGCTACAGATCCATTGATAATAGTTAACAGATCACTGGGCTATACGCTACGGTATGAACTTGATTCATTTGTACATTATTACCAAAAGGACATCAGTTTATATAAGGGCCAATGTTTATATACACCGATGGATGGAAGTCCGGAAGAACAAGCACTATGGAAAAAGAACAGGGTTGATGTATATTATGGTTCAAGATTGCATTTTTTACGTTCTTACTATGACAGCACTTTAAAGCAGGATGGCTATACAGTTGATATATTATCTTCTACAAACGCTAATAAATTTGACAGACTAATTAACCCTTACGATACTTCTTACTATTTCTATAATGATACTACAATGAATGCTGAACTTTGGTTCCCGAGCAAAATCAGCATAACATATACACGCAAGCCTCCAGAAAGGGAATACCTGCAACAATACAATTTACCATCAGGGGTAACAATGCAAATCTCTTATGTAGATCTTACGGATGGCATTATTATCAGGCCGAATGGCTATTTTTTTGATCAGAAAAGCTGGATAAATCAGGGTTACTGGAGCTGGAAGAACCTTGCTGACCAATTGCCTTATGATTATGTGCCTTAATAATTAAATTAAGTTGATCAAAACAAAAAGCAAAAGAATAACTGCCATAACCCGGATAACTGACTTAATTGAATGAGCGGTGAACAATTGGTTAAACATAGAATGGTGGTTTATATATTGGAGTAGTAAAATTCTACATACAATATTAGGAGGAAAAAAATATTAGCTAAACACCTTATTTTTATCGATAAGTAATCTCTGCATTCAGTCCTATTCGTTTTCCTTTACCAGTCTAAATTAGCTAAGGCAGTTATACGAAATATTATTCTCCAGGGAGCTAAATGTTTTAATAGCACAAATCAATTTATTTGTAATTCCATCGGCAATTGACTTTTCCTTTTTCAATTCAAGGTCTTTATCAATTTCAATATTGTCGGGTAATCTGTGATTTTCAGAAGCCCTAATTAACCTGGCGGAATAATTTTCTTCCTTATTTGTCTGTATCTGATAATAGGCCATTCCTTTATCAAATTGTACTATGCTGATAAGGTTTACCATAAAATCGTTTTTTATTGTGATCGTCATCAATAATTAGAATCAGCATTTATTGTTCTGTTTACTAAAGGTTTGCAAAAAAGCCCTCTGCAAGAGGGCCAGGCTGGTTGGATTGAAACGGGCGTGGGCAGGATTATAAAAAGACTTTACAGGAAAGCTCAGCTTTTAAGCCTGCTTTATACTATATATACGATTAACAGCACTATCTGGTTTCTTTATTCATTTATTATAATCCAATAGGGTAGTTTTACATTGTAATTATCTGCTTTAACTATCAAATAATGGGCAATGGAAAAAAGAAAATTAGGCAACTCGGGATTGGAGACATTCCCTTTTGCACTGGGTGGCAATGTGTTCGGCTGGACAATTGATGAAAAGACATCCTTTAAAATACTAGATGCTTTTACAGGGGCCGGCTTCAACCTAGTTGATACTGCTAATGTTTATTCCATGTGGAAGGAAGGAAATAAAGGAGGTGAATCTGAAACGATAATTGGCAATTGGTTCAGGCAAAATAGTGGCAACAGAAGTAAAGTGATCATTGCTACCAAAGTAGGCGGAGATATGGGATCGGGTAAAAGCCTGAAGAAAGCCTATATTTTAAAAGAAGTAGAACAATCCTTAAAAAGGCTTCAAACAGATTATATAGATCTATACCAATCGCATTGGGATGATGTAAGCACCCCAGTAGCCGAAACACTGGAAGCTTATGCACAACTAATTAAAGAAGGGAAAGTGCGTGCCATAGGAGCTTCCAACTTTAGTAAGGAAAGATTGAAAGAAGCGCTTAAAGCCAGTTTTGAAAAAAGCCTTCCCCGTTATGAAACACTTCAACCCAGATATAATTTATATGACCGTGAAGAATATGAAAAACAATACCAGCAGCTTTGCGTTGAAAATAATTTAGGGGTGTTACCGTACTATGGATTAGCGAGTGGATTTTTATCAGGTAAATACAGATCAAAAAATGATCTTAGTAAAAGTGCCAGGGGTGGTGGAGTTGAAAAGTACCTTACGCCAAAAGGATTTGCGATTCTTAATGCCCTGGATAAAATAGCTGCAAGATATCATGTTCAGCAAGCTACTATATCATTAGCCTGGTTAAAGGACCGTCCTGGTGTTACAGCCCCTATAGCAAGCGCTACAAGCACATTACAGTTAAAAGAATTAATCAAGGCTGTTGAAATTAAACTTAATGAAGATTCTCTAAAATTGTTGGATGAAGCCAGCAAAATTGAACTAATGCCTGCAGAACATCATTGATATACATCTTAATTACAGAGAAGAAATATAAGTATTAAGACTCTTCTATTTGTGTAAACCAGTTAACCAATTTATATTTCAAACATTTGTTAAAGTACTTGCTTGTTTGAAAAAGTATTTAGATATTTGTCTAAATATACAAATAACTAATTACTTTAATGAATATATTATTTAAAGCCCTTAATGATCAAACCCGAAGGGAAATATTAGAAATGCTTCAAAAGAAGGATATGACTGCAGGTGAAATTGCGGACAGGTTCAATATAACCAAACCAAGCATTTCCCATCATTTAGATCTTTTAAAACAGGCCAGCCTGGTTGAATCTGTGAAGAATGGTCAATTTATATTTTATTCTATTAATACTACAGTAGTAGACGACCTATTAAAATGGTTTTTGCAATTCAAATCAAAAAAGAAATAAACACAGATATATGAAAAAGAACCAAAGCTTACTTAATATATTAATGGTTTTAATCAGCCTAATACCATTGATCTATATTGGCATAACATGGAGTCC
>JBJMLT010000578.1:0-6879 GCA_045805165.1 Flavisolibacter sp. | reverse complement strand
GTAACAGATGGATGTTATTCATTCCTCTATTACTTTTTTGTTCCCTCAATACATTTATTGGATATAGGAATGGTACAGATCGGGTTAATTCAAATGTAAGCAGCACTGATTCAAAGATTAACATCCAGCCAAGCCCAATAGATATAGCTTACAATAAAATTGAAACTAACAGTAATAAAGTTCCATTAATAGAAAAAAGGAATGATGGAAACACGATAATATCAAATTCACATGTTTCAGTTATTAATAAAATGGTTAGGGTAACAAATAATTATTACTCTGCTAAAAATCCACACAATACGATTTCAACAAATAGATCAGAAAATAATAGATCTGAAAATAATAAATTAAGTATAGCTGTTAATTCAAGTTCTACTTTTGATTATACGCGCCCTTCTTATTTGCAATTAAATAAGATGCTAAACAATAAGCAAATTCAGTTGAATCCTATTGAATTTACTGCTGATCCTGTTGAATTAGATCATAATACACCACCTAAATCAGGAAATAAAAAACAGCATTTTTATGCCGGACTTATTGGTGGATTGGATTACAGTACAGTAAAATTCCAGACCGTGTCAGACTTTGGGTTTACTGCAGGAGCATTGATTGGGTATTCATTTAATCATAAATGGTCCATCGAAATAGCAGTATTGTACGATAAGAAATCGTATTACTCAGATGGTAAATATTTCAATTCAAAGTTGTATCCTAATAATAGTCTGTATTCTGTTGATGGCATCTGCCACATGATCGAGCTGCCTTTAAATGTTAAATACAACTTTGCTACTTTAAAGAAAAATTCTTTTTTCACTGAATTGGGAATTTCTTCTTATCTGATGAAGATGGAAAATTATAATTATATATATATGTGGAATGGCCAATTGGCTTCAGGTAGCAAAATATATAATAATTCTTCAAGGAATTGGTTGTCCATAATGAACTTCAGCGTTGGATATCAGCATAAAATGGGAAACCATTACGATCTTAGAATAGAACCTTACTTTAAAGCACCTTTAAAGGGAGTTGGTATTGGTGAACTGCCAATTACTTCTTTTGGATTGAATATTGCCGTAACAAGGCCCATATTTTAAATTCATTCTCATTTATTGCGAAAATATTGGATAAAGTAACTTTAGGTTATCCATCTTTGCATAACCTTCAATTACTTTTTATGGAAGAAAATCAATCACTTTTTTCATTAACCATAGATCCTTTAACAAAGTCTCACCTTAACGATACCGCAAAGTGGGCAAGGGTGCTTGCTATATTAACTATAGTAGTTTTAATTATTGTCTTTATTTTTTCAATATTAAGTGCAACGGTATTAAATAACTCCATGACCATGAATTTGACTGTAAATGGTCAGATGAGAGAAGAGGTTTCCAATAGCATGAGGGTAGGAATGGTTATAGGATCTATTATTATGATTGGCATAGCATTCATTCCTGTATATTTTATTATGCAATTTTCTAGCCGCATTAGACGGGCATTAGCTGCAAATGATCAGGATTTGCTTAATGACTCTTTCAGCAACCTAAAGAAATATTTCAGGGCTCTGGCAATAATTCTAATTGTTGTTATAGCACTTTACATTCTCGTATTTTTTCTTACTATGATCAGTGGAAGTTTTCAGAAATAAATGCTAGTTGGCAGACAGGAAATTATAATCTTTTAGCAATATTTCAAGAAAGTCGAAAGGAGAGATGCTTGTTTCTATTTTTAAATGATCTTTAATTTTCTCTGCAGCCATTTCAGCAAGATTAAAATCATGTTTTTTCCTGGCTGTATCAAGTATGCTTTTTAAGGAATTTATATCCCGGTCACTCAAATGCATTACCTGTGGAAACGAAGGAATATAATTCTGGGCCACCTGTTGAAACACGGTGTCTTCAATGGTCAGGTTTTGAATTGGTCTTATTAATAAGGTATGTGCAAGCATATCTCCCAATCTTTGACTTTTTTTGCTTGAATTAACAAGAATAATATCCGTAATTAATAGACCAATCGCAATTGCGAGTTTCCATAAAAAATCAACATCTCCTGTTTGTGCGGCTCGTGGAGCATACAATATAATAACGATCAGCATGTAATCAGAAGTGCGGATGAGCCATCTGATTACATACTGTCCAATGCTTGGTTGTCCTCCATTTTCATTAACTACTTGCAAACCCATTATCTTTTTACCAATGCTCTGGCCATTCATGGTTACTTCACAAATTAAATGATAGGTTAAAAAGGGTAATATCAATATCATAAATACAGCCCATCCTGCTCCTTCATTAACTACTTTAACAAACCAGGTTAAAAAGCGAGCGGCTAAAAGACTGTAAAGGATCAGAATTATCAGGTCTATCAGCCATGCCAATAGCCTTCGGTGAAAAGGAGCTGCAATAAATTCCAACTCTATATTAAAATTCGTCATTATTCGTATCGTCGACATAAAATATAGTATTTTACAACCTCAATTTAATGAATTGAGGGAAGGTTTATTTATCAGAAAAAATAAAGAGCGGTGGGAAAAAGTGCAAAGCGAAACTCCCGTAAGCCCTGATGAAATGGCAAAAGATTTTACCCAACTGGTAGATGATCTTGCCTATGCCAAAACATTTTACCCAACAAGCAAGGTTACACAATATATTAATTCTCTCGCATCAAGGATATATCTCAATATATACAGAAATCGCAAAGAAGAGTCTAACCGACTTTTGAAATTCTGGAAAACTGATGTTCCATTAGCTGTCAGAAAGCACCATAGGACCGTTTTGTTTGCCTTCCTGATCTTTTTATTATTCTTTTCTGTAGGTTTCTTTTCTTCTATTTCCGAACCTGTGTTTGTTAGAGAGGTATTAGGAGATAGTTATGTTGACATGACTGAACATAATATTGAACAGGGTAATCCATTCGGAGTATACCAGGATGAGAATTCCTTTGTTATGTGGATAAGGATCATGATAAATAATATCCTGGTATCATTTGTTTATTTTTTCAGAGGCATTGCTATTGGTATCCCAAGCCTGACAGCTCTTGGGAAAGAATCGATCCGCTTGGGCGCTTTTGAACAAATGTTTTATTCAAAAGGTTTAGGAGGCCAGGCTATTTCAACGGTTCTTATTCATGGAATGCTTGAATTAACAGCAATAATAATAGCTTGTGCTGCCGGTGTCGTTATGGGTAAAAGCTTTTTGTTTCCTGGAACGGTTAGAAGGCTCGATGCATTTCGTGAAGGCACAAAAGATGGTGTCAAAATGGTTATTGGGTTAATACCTGTATTTATGGTTGCTGCTTTTTTTGAAGGTTTTGTAACAAGGCACTATAAAATGCCAATAGTGCTAAGTGCGGCCATTTTAATATCATCTGCCTTATTTATAATTTGGTATTTTGTCATTTATCCGGTAAAAGTGGGAAAACGGTTCCTGCCGAATGAAAATCTTTCTTATGAAAAAGCAGGAATCAAATAGACTACGTACATTCTTCTTTCTCGTTTTTATTTTTGCATGGCTAATAGAACCGAAAGCTCAGGATACTGTTCCTTCTTTTCCTCCTATTGTAGACACTGCTCCGTCTTATCATAAAGATTCAATTCAGTATTTTGATTTAGTAAAGGAGCCTCCGGTAATAAGGCAAAGAAGAATACCCGATACTATAGTTCGTAAGATCAAAAGTGAAGATGCTTATTGGTACGCAGATAAAGCGCCTGCCAGGGATAAGCAGGATATGGGAAATGAAAAAAAGAGATCCAATTCTTTTTTAAGAAGTAAATGGTTCTATTCTTTTTTCTGGATCATGGTTTCTATTTCATTTATAGGTATTCTTATCTGGTACCTTGCCTCAGGTAATATTAATTTATTCAGAAAGAAGCCTGTAAAAGTAAAAGAGATCAATAATACGGAAGACGAATCTGACTTTGACATTTTAGATTACCCTGCTGGCATTCAGAAGGCTATAAATGATAAAAATTACAGATTGGCCATTCGTTTTCTTTATTTGCAAATGCTGAAAGACCTTTCTGAAAATGGACTTATTACCCAGGCAGGCGGATATACAAATTCTGATTATTTGTCTCAGTTAAAAGATACACCCTATTATAAGTCCTTTTTTAATCTTACGCGCAATTTTGAATATTCATGGTATGGAAAATTTAATATAACAGAAAATGCGTTTAAAACGGTATATAATGAGTTTAATAACCTGAAGCAACAAATTCAATAATGAAGAAATACCTGCCGTATATTATTGCATTTACCGTAATTGCTCTGTTTGTATTGATTCTTATTATTGGCAGAAGAAGCAATGATCACATAATGGATGAAAGAATTACGCTGAACCACAGAGATCAAATTCCCTATGGTACTGCTGCGGCAAAAGCATTATTGCCTTCCGTATTTCCTAAAGCAGGCATATTTTATGATTCTAAGAGTCCGGGAAATTGGGACTCACTTCTGTCTACTTCTTATGATCAGGCAGTAATTCTTATCGCAAGAAATTTTAATGCAGATGATGATGAATTGAACAGGCTTACTTTCTTTGCACAACAGGGTAATTATGTTTTCATAATTGCCCGTTCTTTTTCTTATAACACCATCCGGTTCTTTAATTTCTCATACAAGGAATATTTATTTGACGATTATAAGAACGATCCGTCGGATAGCCTTTCTATTAAATTAAATAAGACCTCATTTCATACAGATCAGTTCTTTCTATATCCTGGTCGTAAATACGAAAGCGTATTCTTTTCTTTAGACACCCTCCATACCAGTATATTGGGAGAGAACAATAAAGGCAGGGCTAATTTTATAGGCTTTAAAACAGGCAATGGTGGTATTTTCATACATGCGGCCCCACTTGCCTTTAGTAATTATTTTATACTTCATAAAAATAACGCTGAATATTTTTCGAGGGCTCTTTCTGTCATTCCGGATAAAGTAGATAAGGTGTTATGGAATGAATATTATCTTAACAAGCAGGATCCTTCACGCGGTAGTGATCCTTCGTGGCTGAGGATTTTATTCAAATACCAGGCTTTTAAATGGGGTTTGATAACTGCTTTTTTTGTAATGGTTATTTATTTGTTGAACGGAATAAGAAGGCAGCAAAGACTGATTCCGGTTAAAACCAGGTTGGGTAATGATTCACTCGATTTTATAAAAACTCTTGGTAGATTATATCACGACAG
Organism: Flavisolibacter sp.; assembly: GCA_045805165.1. Lineage (GTDB taxonomy): Bacteria > Bacteroidota > Bacteroidia > Chitinophagales > Chitinophagaceae > Flavisolibacter. The sequence goes on along the minus strand of JBJMLT010000578.1, from coordinate 1,703 downwards.
GAATGACCATCAGGACCTTGCAAAAAAAATGTCTGTCCATTTTTTAGAGCATGTAAGAACTACCTATAAAATTCCATCCTCGGTTCTGGATGACAGTTTTGTAAAGACCTTACATTATAAAAGTGGATATTCAGAGGATGATCTCACAAAATTGATCACTTTTATAAATAAGTTAGATGAGTTAACTATATTAAGCCCGGAACAGTTATCCGGCTTCTATAACCAATTGGAATTATTTTATCAAAAAACCTAAAATGCAAGAAGAAATATTTCAGGTTCGTACCGATCTCTCAGAATTAAGTAATGCAGTTCAATCTGTAAGAGAACAGATAAAGAAAGTGATCATTGGGCAGGATGAAATGGTTAAGCTTATTATTGCAGCCTTATTAGCCGATGGACATGTTTTAATTGAAGGTGTTCCCGGAGTTGCAAAAACATTAACAGCTAAGCTGGTGGCAAAATCTCTTGATGTTCATTTTTCACGTATTCAATTTACGCCCGATCTTATGCCTTCAGATGTTTTGGGTACACCTGTATTCAACCCTAAAGAGGCTGTTTTTGATTTTAAAAAAGGACCAATATTCAGCAATATTGTTTTGATAGATGAAATTAACAGGGCACCTGCTAAAACACAATCTGCCTTATTTGAAGTAATGGAAGAAAGGCAGATAACAGTGGATGGAAAAACCTATATAATGGAAGCCCCGTTTATGGTTCTGGCCACTCAGAATCCCATAGAGCAGGAGGGGACTTATCGGTTGCCGGAAGCGCAACTGGACAGGTTTTTATTTAAGATCCTGGTGCCTTATCCAAACGAGAATGAAGAATTCGACATCTTAAATTATTTTCATCAGCTGGGCAATCAAAACGTTCTTTCTAAAATAAATGCGGTGCTCCAATCTTCCAGACTAATGAAAATAAGAGCTCAGGTAAAAGACCTGGTTATAGAGGAAAAATTGCTAATGTTCATTGCAAAGCTTACACATCTGACCAGAAATAGTAAATCAATTTATGTCGGGGCTTCACCACGGGCATCCATAGCTATAATGAATGCATCAAAAGCTATTGCAGCTATTAATGGAAGGGACTTCGTAATTCCGGATGATATTCTGGAGATCATTCCTTCTGTTTTAAGGCACCGCATCATCCTGACACCTGATAAAGAAATGGAAGGCATTAGTGAAGATGCGGTAATACGCCAGATCATTCAATCTATGGATATACCTCGTTAATATGTTTTATAAGTTTATAAAATATTGGGACCATACTTCTTTTTATTTAAAAAGACCAGTGTATTATGTGGGCTTTACGGCAGCAGTATTATTTGTTCTAAGTTATTTCTCACCCCCATTTTTTACTGTTGCTATTGCACTGCTCATAGGTTTATTTATTTGTATTATCATAGATTCTATAATACTTTATCGTATATCTGGTGGGATTGAATCAGAGCGCTATTGCAGCGAAAGGTTTAGCAATGGTGATGATAATGATGTATTAATTACAATAATTAATAATTACGACTTTAAAGTCAACTGTATATTAATCGATGAATTGCCTTTTCAGTTTCAGGAGAGGAACTGGCGAAGAAAAATGATCATTGAACCAGCTTCTTTTTCAGAATTGGTTTATAAGCTAATCCCACATGAGCGTGGTGAATATAATTTTGGAGCTATAAATGTATTTGTCGATGGCCCTTTGAAAAT
>JBJMLT010000577.1:0-4021 GCA_045805165.1 Flavisolibacter sp. | reverse complement strand
TTTACGTTACTTTTTGCCTTGATGCAAAAAGTAACCAAAAAGATCAAGTCCAGCCCGATCGCTCCGCGCGTCTGGACGGCCAGCTCACGGCGGCTTTCAAAGCTCGTAGTGAGTGCGTGAATCTGCTCATCATTCCTTAGGATCGGCTTTGTCTTTTTTGATTTAGTTTTCTTTAGTATTCGGGTACGTGCTATGCGGGTGGGTTGGAGGCGCTGTATCCCGCTAGTCTTTGTTTATAGTAAAGTGATGCGATAGATAATGCGGGATAAGGCGCTGGGGATGGATGTTATTCGAAGTTTCCATTTAATTTATTTTGGAAACTACTAGCAGATTTGTTTTTCTGAAAGTAGGAGTAATAAAGATTGCGGGGCAATCTTGATTCCTTATTTTATTTTAAAAGTGTGTTTAGGTTAATGGGGGTTTAAATGGTCAAATGTGAATGGTGGATTGGAATGGGAATTGTGAAATGTGAATTGTGAAAAGTGGATTGTTGGGGGAATTGTGAATTGCGAAGATTGAATTTGGGAAGGGTGAATGCTGAAGTCTTAGAAGTTACTAACTTAATACTTATGTTTTAAGGATTACTAACTTAATAATAGGTTTTAAAGATTACTTGCTTAATAATTAGGTTATAGGGATTATTTGCTTAATGTTTAGGTTTTAGGGATTGGTTAGTTAATTAGTTTTTAGAGGGGGTTAAAGTACTTCGCCGGAATCGGGGTGGAGGAAGAGTATCTTGTTTTTTGAGAATGTAATATTGACCTCGTCACCTATTTCCAGATTATTGGCCTGGGGTCTGCGGGCAATTAAAGTTTGGCTGCCCAAAGAAAGATAAACCAACTGCTCGTTACCCATATTTTCATTCGCCATTACTTTTAAACTACAATCTGTATTTTCAGAATTATCTGTAATGAAAAGATGTTCAGGACGTATCCCTATCGTTATCCGCTTATCGAGGAAGTTATCTAATGCCTGCGAAATTTCAGGTCCTAATGAAATATGACATTCCTCCTGTTCATGATCAAAAAAATATTGTCCTTCATGCTTCAAATATCCATTCAGGAAATTCATGGCAGGTGAGCCAATAAAGCCTGCAACAAATCTGTTAGCAGGATCATTATACAAATTCATTGGTTTATCAATCTGCATCAATTTGCCTTTGTTCAAGACAGCAATTCTATGACCGAGGGTCATAGCCTCTGTCTGATCGTGTGTAACATAGATCATTGTTGCATTAATTTCATGATGAAGTCTTTGTAATTCAATACGCATCTGACTTCTAAGCTTTGCATCGAGGTTACTTAAAGGTTCGTCGAATAAAAAAACTTTCGGCCGCCTGATTATGGCCCTTCCAATCGCCACTCTCTGACGCTGGCCTCCGGATAATGATTTTGGCTTGCGGTACAATTCATCTTCTATCTCTAATAATTTAGCCGTATCCATTACCCGTTTTTTAATCTCGGATCTGCTGAAATTTTTTAGCTTAAGTCCGAATGCCATATTATCGTAAACCGTCATATGCGGATATAGAGCATAGTTTTGAAATACCATAGCAATATCCCTTTGAGCGGGTCCCTTATCATTCATTATTTTTCCATCAATATATAATGTTCCTTCACTGATCTCTTCCAGTCCTGCAATCATTCGTAACAGTGTGGATTTACCACAACCTGAGGGGCCAACCAAAACCATAAATTCCTTATCATGGACCTCAAGAGAAATATTATCTACAGCTTTTTTTCTTCCTTTCTCTTTATTCCTTTCCTCATAAATTTTAGATATGTTCTGTATAATTACTTCTGCCATATATTCAAATATGAAAATGATTTGTAAAATATCTTTTGGGTATTGTAGTAATCCTGCAAGCAAGATCTAATTCTCCTGATGCGAGAATATAATCTTCATTATATTCCGCAATGCCTGTTGTAAAAACCACATCGTTTATATAAATCCTGTCCTTATATTTTTCTGTAAGGATAGGGTTAGCCTCCAATACAGGGTCCATATCATTCTGAAATAAAACAGATGAAGGATCATTTTTATCTACAATGGCCCAAAATGTACGGTAAACACCCACATTGGTTTTATTTTCTACACCATGGTATAAAATCAGCCAGCCATTTGGTGTAGATATGGGAGGAGTGCCTCCACCAATCTTAACATTAGATAATGAAGACCTGCGTGAACGGATAAAAGGGAAATTTGAAGGCTTCCAGTGCAACAGATCGGGAGAAGATGCCAGATGAATAGCTGCACCCGGATGGTACTTTGAATCAGGGGAAGAAGCAAAATAACATTCACCCATAGGCCTTGTCAGTGCATAAAATAGTCCATTTATTTTTCCTTCAAATAACAGCATGTCTTTATTCTGATGATCAAGAACAATTCCGAGGCTACTATAATTCAAGCCATCGGATGATGCATAAAGCATGGTTGAATGTCTTTCAGAACTTACACAACAAGTAGTCATATAATACCTGCCACTGATCAATGAAATCCTTGGATCTTCGATACCGTATTCCTGACTGGTATATTGCGGACAAATTATTTTATCATAGTGGACCTTAATTATAGAAGATCCATCCACATTTAGTTCTACAGGTAAAAGCCAGGATAAAGAAGTAAGTGCATACACAGGGAAATTATATTGCTTAATTCTGAATTTCCTTGGATCATTCATAACTACGTCTGATAAATGCCAACTATCAATTACATAGCCTTTATCTTTATCCCATCTGATGCAATTGGCTTTGTTATCCTTAACCGGATCAGATAAGGCTTCCGCTACCCTAACCATTAATAATAAATTTCCATTCGGTAACCGACATAATCCCGGATTGAATGCACCTAAAACATAGGTACCGACTTTTAATCCATTTCTTAATGGTGAATATGACAGATCTACATCTTCAGGTGAAAAAATTATATTATCAGAAATGATCTCAGGTTTCATTATTTTTTATACTTGTTCAAAGCTGATCTTATAGCAGGGTAATGCTCAACTATTTCCATTGCGAGCAAGGCTTCAATTGTAGATTCTGCACCGGAATTAGTATTTACTGAAGATGATGACTGAATACCATCAAAGCATCGACCTGTACTTATGGAATACATGTTCCAATTTGCATCATTTGCTCCGAGAAACCAGGCAGCCAGATGACCGGCCAAATCTGCGTACTTATCCTGTTGCGTAATCTGCCAGGCTTCTGCCGCAGCTGTTACCATAGGCCTAATCCCATATGCGATCTGCTCATAACTTTTCTCACTTGCCAGCGTAATATCATTGCCATTACTTTGCACTGCAAAAGAAGATTTTATTCCATTTTGCAAGAGCCATGGAAGAAAGTTGTTTACCTGTGCTAATCCTTTAATTGTATAAGAAGTGTCGTTTAAATAATTACCTGCTTTCATTAACGCATATGCCTGATCTCCTGCATATGCGTGCCATGTATTTTGCCAACTTAAAATACATGAATACGGGAAATGAGCAGCATCTCCTTTCTGCATTAAGGCAATTCCATCTGCAAGCTTCCTTATATATCCATTAATAACCGCATCGTTATTAGCAGAAGCATAGGGAATCAACCCCAATATTATTATTGCCGCCTGATCGGTGCCACTACCTACCGGCAACCAATCCGGTATTATTATTCCATTTACAATAGTTGGGTTCTGCGGAATATTTACCAGATCTGCTTTAATAGCCGAAACCAAGTTGCTAATTGAAATATCCATTCGTGCCGCTAAATTTCCATCAATGGACCTTATAGAAGGTGAAGCTTCTGAAAGAGCATACAAAGCCCGCCAAGACCACCAGTTTGGAGTATTGATGCTTGTACCACCATTCTTGTTGACAGAAAGATCCGGAAACAAAAAATTATAGAAATATCCATTAGGGGATTGCATTTCCAAAATAAACCGAGTGAGGTTCAGAGCTTTTTTACGAGCAGAGGTATCTGAAAGGAATCCTGCTTTTCTGATATAAACCTGTAGAGCACGTGCTACATCATCTACACATGTA
>JBJMLT010000576.1:0-10861 GCA_045805165.1 Flavisolibacter sp. | reverse complement strand
TGGGAAAAATTTCTGAAATAAGTTTTGTTGGCGGAGGGATCAAGGTATTCATCGTTACCCAGCCAGTTTTTGTAACCCAGGATAATGCGGCACCCCAATTTAAAATCCCAGGTAAAGAAAGCATCTATATTAAAATAATTCACATTCTCATCAGCTTTGGTAAACGAAGTAGTGTATGCATAATCACCGGTAGTAGTAACATTTGCAAACCTGTTGTAAGGAACTTTGCTCCAGTAATGTCTTGCCCTGAAGGTTACACCGCTTTTGTTATTGAAATTGTATTTGGCATGCAATATATTTTCTACCGTTAGGCGGTTTCTTCTGGCGAACAATACGTCATTCTTTTGAATATCTGCAAACCCAACGTTATCTATCAAAGGATTAATATCTGTTGATTGATCCAGAGAGAATTTATCGCTGAAGCGATATAGGTTATTAAAATTAATATCATAATATCTTCCTTTGAATAAATAAGTTTTACCAAAGTAAAGACCAAGACTATAAGAATATTTTTTTGCCTGGTTACTATTAACAAAAGCATTTATTAAAAAACTTGCCGGTGATTGATAGACTCTTCCTGTTTCATGAGGCTCAAAAAAATCATTTCCCGGAGTTGTATAAGTAAAATATAAAAGAAAGAACATTAAGTTCTTAAATTGACCATTAACATTGAAGTTATAATTGAAATTCTCAAAAGAAGAAGGAGTAAAAAGCCTATTGTAATTAAAGTTATTATTATAATTCAACCGGTTGTACCAGCTACCCGGTTTATTCCAGTGAAATCCAAAATAGGCATAGTGGTTTAAATAATTATTATTAAACAGAATGCCCATATCATTGGGATTGTATTTATCATCGGCAAGGTCCTGGCTCAATTCAAAATTGAAATGACCACTGGTTTTACCCATGTCTATCCGATGTGAATATCCGGACGTATTAGGGCCCTTGAAATAAAACAAATTACTGACAGCAAATTTCCCATTTATATTATACATGTTCTTTTTATCGTTCAGATTAAAAAGTGCGGCTGCTACATCTGCACTATAATCTTTACCTGTTCTTATAACACTTGTATTTATTAGGCTGACTGACGAATTGTTTTTTAAATTCTGGTCCAGGACAATGATATTGTAATTGCTTAATGGATCTGTTTCTATCCTTCTGGTTTTACCACTGTTGTCTGCAACAATGGCAAATGTTGTATTGGTTACAGCATTAAAAAACCCAATTCCTAGACCTTTAGATGTTCTTCCGGAGATCTTTGTTGCATTAATTAACTTGGTTGCAGTTGGGTTACGTATAATATGCTCAGAAGTATCATATATCAGATCAGAATAATGCAGAGGTGTGCCTCCTATACGACGCGAATAAAATAAATTTCCTTTATTGAAAAGCTCAGTACCCTCTGTAAAAAAGGATCGATTCTCATTATACTTTACTTCAAATGGACTAAGATTCAATACTTTATTATCGCTTTGCACCTGTCCAAAATCTGGTACAAGAGTCATATCGAGTGTAAAGCTTTCATTAATTCCATATTTTACATCCATTCCACCGTTGATAGAAGAAGAAAAATCATTTATTGCGGGGTTGTGATACGGATAATGGTTCAGATAGGCGGAAAAATAAGGAGTAAGAGAAAGACGAACAGGTGGAGCAATCCTTTGTATACCTACCCATTCTCCCTCCTGGTTTATAAATCCATTTACAAGGGTATTAATTGGATTCCAGGATAATTGCTGACCGGCTTTCGATCTGAATCTGATAATATTTAATCCCCATGTCTGGTTTTCTTTATTATTAAATCTTAGGGCTGAGTATGGTATTTTAATTTCAAATGTCCAGCCATCATGTTGCATTTTAGCAGCACTTTGCCACACAGCATTCCAGGTTGCATCTTCTCCTCCATTATTGGAATTGGTTGAAACGGAGTATTTAGCATCGTATTGCTCACCATAGGGAGTGGTATAAAATCCAACCGCATTGATCTTATCATTATAAGTATCAAGAGCTACTCCTACATAATCACTTACTCCAATTCCATCTCTTCCGGCCAGTTCCTTTGAAACACTGTCAACTTTTTCCTCATGGCAATAGCCTCCTATATAAACAGAAGTATTATCGTAAAGTATATAGATCTCAGTACGGTTTTCATATCTTTCAGGTCTTCCATTATTCGGCCTCAGCTCAATAAAATCTTTCGCAGGAATAGTTTCACTCCATGGGGCTTCTGAAAGATCCCCATCTATTTTAAAATTGGCATTGGTACGTATAGCAGGTAATTGTTTTCTAGGGGATTGAGCATGTAAAAAGCTGATCGCTGGCAAGGAGAAGCAGAATAATAAAAACAGTTTCATGAGTAAGCTATCGCTATTGCCACGAAAGTATTAGCAATGTTTTGATAATTAGTGACCGTCTGTAAAAAATAACAAAAATTAAGAATACTAAGATTTATTATGTTAGGAAGAGTTTGTATGAAAATGACTAATATAGATATACTTTATTTTTACAATTTCAATTCAAGCAATTGTTGAAACCGATAAATTAAAGATTCTGATCAAAATTAATTTCCAAAATAATTCTTATAAATCTTATAAATCTTGGTTCTAATATGGTTGTTAAACGAATTGCCATCGATATGGATGAAGTTATTGCAGATGCAGGCGCTCGATTTTTTGAATGGTACGAACGCGACTATGGCTTAAAGCTTCCCAATGAAAAAGTTCATGGAAAATATTTTTTTGAAGTTGTAGATCCTGAGCATAAGCCCGCTGTTAAAAAGTATCCCTGGAATCAAGATTTCTTTAAGGACCTCGAGGTAATTGAAGGCAGCAAGGAGGTGATCAGTGAGCTGGTAAAGAAATATGAAGTATTTATAACTACTGCAGCAATGGAGTTCCCACATTCATTTACTCCGAAGTTGGAATGGCTAAATAAGCACTTCCCTTATATACCCTGGCAACGCATTGTTTTTTGTGGTGATAAAAGCATTATCCATGCTGATTATTTAATAGATGACCACGTACGGCACTTTGCCAATTTCGTTGGACAGGGAATTCTTTTTACAGCCCCGCATAATATTAATGTAGACTGGAAACTACGGGTTAAGAATTGGAAAGAAGTTGGAGATATGTTTTTGTAACAGAAGTAGTATTGGTAGTATTAGTGGTATTTATGGTATTAGTAGTACAGATAGTATTAAATAATCAATAACATGGCTCTGGATTACAAATGCCACCTTTACCACAAATACTACTAATACTACAAATACTACAAATACTACCAATACCACTAATACTACCAATACAACTTAATATTACCAATACAACTATTTCACATTAAACGGAACCACTAAAGTGCCCCACTGCATTGTAACTTTACCTGCAGGAGTAATACGATAAGTAAGCCTTTCCTCTGAATTGGAAGCCTTAGTAACAGGTACAGTTACTTTTAATACATCATTTCCTTTATTCTCCTCATATTGAGTTCCCCAGATATTCCACTTTTTATTAAATATTAGCGTAAACGTTCCATTGGAGTTATTAATTCCAAATAAAGAATATTTACCTGCAGGAAGTGACTTGCCTTCTACCTTAACTTCTTTGTCAGTGGTAAATACAGTGGCTTCATTGGCCCCCATTCTCCATACCTTACCGGTCATCGGTTCTACATCTTTCCCCATTGTTCTCCCCTTCAAGCCTGGTTTGCTATAATTAATGGAAATGGTAGCACCGCTATTTATTTTTTGGGAAACACTATCTGGCGGACTTGGTTTTTGGCCCTGAGCATAAATGGATTGTACAGAAAACATTAATACACTAGCTGCAATTAGTGAAAGTAAATTCTTCATATCAATTAATTTTTTATGGAAACGAAAGTTACTAATAGATCAGCATTCAACAATCAAAATCAGCCATCAGCAATGGGGCTACACCTATCAGCTCTCTGCTTGTCAACTTGTCAACCTGTCAAATCTAATATGTCAACTGCCAACTTCTCTTCCCCTTTTTCATTAACTTACAATACAAAAATCGACAATGAAATTTGGCTTGTTAACAGTTTCTTATGCCGGATTATTTTATGCAGGAAACCCGCTTTCAATAGAACAACAAATAATGAAGGCAAAAGAACTGGGTTTCGACGGGTTATCCATTGAAACAAAGAGACCTATTGCTTCTCCGCTGGATTTAAGTAAAGATGACAGAAAACGCATCAGATCATTGGCAAAGGATCAGGGCATAGAATTATGCGCAGTTGAAAGCATGTCCAATTTCACCAGTGATTACATGGAAGAGCGCGAGAATAATCTTGCAATGATGAATTATGTATTGGACCTAGCCCATGAATTGGATGTTTCAATTGTCAAAGTGTTTGCTGCATGGCCTGGATTGGTGAATGACGAAGAGCTCATTGCCAGTTATAGAACCTATGAAAGAGGCAATTATTATAAACGCCTTTATCCTAAAGACCTACGTAAATGGGACCGGGCAGTGGATGGTATAAGAGAAATAGCGCGCAAGGCAAAAGATCTGGGAATAACACTTGCATTGCAAAATCATGCTCCGGTTATAACTCCCGGATATGAAGATGTTTTATCTATGATGGAAGAACTGGATTGTGAGAATGTAAAGTTATGTCTTGACGTACCATTATTTTATGACAGGCAGAATGATGAGTATATAAAAGAAGCGGTTGAAAAATGTAAAGATCATATGATTCTCAGTCATTATGGTGCATGGAATTTTATTGAGAATGAGGATGGATCCATAATTCAGGAGCCTTCTCCTTCATTTGGAGGTAAGATCAATTATAAAGCATTTATAAAAGAATTGGTAGCAGCAAATTATAATGGATATTTTGTTTCTGAGTATTGCCTGCCTGCAATTAAAAACCATAAGATCTCCGGAGTTGAAGAAATAGATAAGGCTACTCGAATTACGCTCAAATACATGAAACAACTTGTTGAACAATATGCTCCATCCAAAATGCAAAAATCTATGAATTAATGAATCTATCGACAATTGCCAATCTGATATTTGAATTGGATAAAACCCATGACTTGTAGTTGGTAATTATTATAATTCTCTTTCCAGTAATTGTTTCGTCTTAGTAATACCTTCCTCTTCATTGCCTGGTCCACCGAATTCTATTCCCAGGTATCCTTTAAACCCCGAATCTTTAACGATCTTTATCATTCGCGAATAATCAGTCTCTTTACAATTTCCTTCTTCATCAAAATATTGTGTTTTGGCACTTACTGATTTCGCATAAGGCATCAGCTCTGTAATTCCTTTATATCGGTCATATTCTTCTTCGCATCCATTGGAAGTTCGTTTCAAACAGAAGTTACCAAAATCGGGTAATGTACCTACGTTAGAAAGATTTACATTTTTAATTAGTTGTGCTAGCCATTGGCCATTAGAGGTTATTCCTCCATGATTTTCAACTACAATATTTATTTCTTCTTTGGCGGAGTAGTTACCAAGAATATTCAAACTCTCTTCTGCAGCTTTTTGAACTTCCTCCGGACTACCTTCTCCATATGTATTGACACGAATAATAGTACATCCCAAATATTTTGCTGCATGTATCCATTTGTAATGGTTTTCTATCGCGTTTTCTCTTTCCTTTTTATTTTTATCAGCTAGATTACCTTCATTGTCGCACATGATCATATGATTAGTGACTCCGTTGTCACCGCATCTTTTTAAGAGTTCATTCAGGTAAGAAGTATCCTCAGCTTTGTCCATAAAGAACTGATTAACATATTCAACAGCATCTATTCCAAATTTCTGTTTAGCAATTGCTGGAAAATCGAGGTTATCAATTTCTTTCGCAAACAATGCTTTATTTAAAGACCATTGGGCCAGGGAGATCTTAAAGGGTGATTTCATTTTTTGGGTGATAATGATCTAATTTAAGAAAATTTCAAAATCCTTTATTTCTTCGATTGAATAAATATGTCTAATAAAAAAAGGACTGTGACCAGTCCTTTTTTAAAAACAGAATAATAAATTTATGGCTTATCCCACCACATCCTCGATGAGGTATTATCGCCACCACCATATGGGAAGGCTTTAACAGCATCATTATAAGCCCCTGAATTTAAAGTAGGTTCAGTAGGCGGATAACCGAATCTTCTTGGAATATATTTAGAGGTGGCATCAGGAGCAGGTAATAAGGCAGGCACTCCGGTTCTTCTCCATTCATGTGGTTTTTGAGGGGGGAAGAGAAGTTGACAAGTTGACAAGTTGAAAAGTTGAAAAGTTGAAAGTTGACAAGGAGAGAGGATAGTTAATGGGAGGGTGAATATAGGTAGGATTATAGTTAACTATCAGTAGAATCGGATAAGAATGGAATACGCGGTTATAATATAATTAGAAGCCAGATCCGATCATTGGGCAATAATAAATAGCCGATCAGGGGTGTAAAGATCAGGTATGGAAGATTGATAATATCGGATATTGATCATTTATTAAATGTTTGATATTAAGAAAAACAAAGTTGAAGTTGATTAGAGGAGGCTGAGATATCAGGCTGAATGGATCTGGGAGCCAAGCTATTATTTATATAGTAAACGGGAGTTTCTGCATAACGGGAGGCAACAACAATTTTGACTCCCTGAGAATTCATATTAAATAAAGTTTCAACCAACTCTGGCGAGTTATTATTCTTTGATAAATGCGATAAAAATAAATGACTCATGAATCCTGGTCTGTATTGCTGAAACAATTCCAAAGCCTGTAAATTTGATAAGTGTCCGGTTTCGCTTTTGATCCTTTTCTTTAAATAAAATGGATAATTTCCTTTATCCAGCATTTCATCATCATAATTTGCCTCAAGAAAAGCAGCATGACATTGACTGAACTGATGAATTACGTTCTGACATGGCCGGCCAATGTCTGTAAATACCCCGATCTGAACCTCTTTGTATTTTATTGTAAAACTATAAGGGTCGGCGGCATCATGCAGCTTTGGAAACGGCAAAACAGACAATTCGCCAACCTGGACAGGCTGATGAGGCTGGAAAGATCTTAATAATTGTTTTTCAATGAATAAATATCCGTTTCTTCTTGTAGCATCAGTAATATAAACCGGCAGATTATATTTTTTAGACAAGAAGGAAAGTCCTTTTATATGATCGGAATGCTCATGTGAAATAAAAACTGCTTTTACCTTTTGCATAGGTAAGTGGAGGCGCTTCATTCTCTTTTCAATTTCCCGGCAGGATATTCCAGCATCGACCAAAACAGCTTCATTTTCATTACCAATATAATAGCAATTTCCATTACTGCCGGAATTGAGAGAGGAGACGTATAGGGACATGAGATAAAATCAGGTTATGAAATTAAAAAGGCAATAAGTCAATAGATAGAAAAATCGAAATTAAAAGATATTTATATTGAAAACTATTCTATTTTTGCTAAATATTTTAGTACTCTATGGCATTTCAGGTTGGAACATTCAATATATCAGGAACATTAGGATCCATTACTTTTTATAAGAGAAATGGGAAGTATTTTGCTAGAGCAAGGACATCGTTAAATAAGGACAGGATTAAAACAGATCCGGCATTTGCAAAGTTCAGAGTCTGTTCAACTGTCTTTGGGAAAGCTTCTTCGATGGCATCAGTTATTTATCAAAGGCTTAAGTCCAATCAAAAACGAAAAGTATGCATAGGTAAGCTGACGGGGAAAATAAATCGAATGTTAAGAGAAAGCAAATCAGTTTATTCCATATTTGTTCATTTTTTCCGCATCTACAAGATCAAAAGATCAGTTAGCCAAAATGTGGTTAAATCACCTTTTTATTCAGAAGCTGGTAAAGCAGATGTGCTGCAAGTTTCATATAATTCCGGCATTCCGTTTAAGAATTCGATAATTCAACGAATCAAATCGATACCTTTACTTATGAACACTGAAGAAATACAGAAATTCCTTGATAAAAAAACAAATGAAAACGATCATTACATAAAGATCGATTTCAAGAAAAGAGATTCGATCTATGGATTATTTATTCAGGATAAAGATTACTCGGAACTTAAATCGAAGAACTTCTGGCGAATAGTTACTCAAACGCATTTTGATGAATATAATAAGTCTAAAAATGTAAACCTTGCTAAAATATTTAATGGCTCTGAGTTTTCGAGGTTAACATTATATAAAGACAGCTTTTAATTAACGATTTAAAGACGGTTTACGAGCAATTAAAGCCTATCTTTAGCGAGCAATCATTTGAGCTTCTAGCACTTAGTATTTGAAAAAATTTACCCTCTTCTCTTTTACATCCTGCTTTTAACTCAGATCTACTTTCAATTATCAATTAAATCTTTTATGAATCTTTATGTGTCCAACCTTGGTTACGATGTAACTGAGCCTGAACTGAAAAAATTATTTTCGGAATATGGCATTGTTAATTCAGTGCGTATTATTACAGATTATAATACAGGAAGTTCGAGAGGATTTGCATTTATTGACATGCCTAATGACTCTGAAGCAGAAAAAGCAATGAGTAAGCTTAATTCAAAAGAAATGAATAGTCGCGCTATGTCTGTTCAGGTTGCAAGACCTAAGGAAGATAAAGGAAAGAAGAGTAATTATACCAGGTAAGAGACTTTAAAAACCTGTTTCTACTATAAAAACATTTTACTAAACAAAGAACCATAGTTCAGAATGAGCACGTATTTCTCTAAAGTAATTAAGGCAGGAAACAAGCTAAGAGAATTTAATTTTCGTCAAGTTGCTGATGGGGCTGATGCCCGATATAGCGTTGATGTTCCTGATGATAAAGGAAACAGGATATCTTTCAGCATGTACAAAAATGCCTATGGCGCCTGGAAAACCTCCGCCCAATTATTGCCTTTATGGGTTCATGACAGCGAAACCTTATTAGGAGAAGCTATCGAGGAAAACAAGATGATGGATATGGAAAAGAAAAGTAAATGAATATTGGCTAGCCGCTAAGGCAACTGAATGCTGAGTCTCTTTGGTTTATTAAGTTATATTCGTAAATTTAGATACATCCTCTTCGCATTAACAGCAATTATGACTTTATCTGAATACTCTGTTCTGCAAATTGAAAACCAATTGGAGATCTTAAGAAAACAGAGTGTTTACCTGTGTAGTCGCAGATCGGGTGATTATATTTTTTTCCTTTATCAGATCGATGAATTTTACATTGAAGTAACCTACAGTCATTCCAATAACAAGCTAATCAATCTATTCAGCTTTCAATCCCCGTTACTTCTGGAACCGTATATGGATAAAATACGGTTGAAACACATGTTTTGATTTTAGATTTTAGATTGCAGATTGCAGATTTGGGGGAAGGGCAATCAGCTATCGGCTTTCGGCTATCGGCTATCGGATATCGGATATCAGGGATCGGCACTGCGGCGGGATATGAGCAGTTGGCTATGAAGCCTATGATAAATGATCATGTACTATTGACTATTCAAGAACTTTTCTTGCCATTGTTGTAAAAAATACCAACCTTCATAGAACCATTACTAATAGTGCTATGGATACCATTTCTGTCCAGCAAAAATTCTTCCTGGAAATCAAAAACCAGCTACCTTCTCATTTATCTCTTGTAGATGAAATAGCAGATCTTTTGAATATTAGTCCGGACAGTGCCTATCGTCGCATTCGGGGTGAAAAGCCGATAGACTTTGAAGAAATTAAAAAGCTTGTAAATCATTATAAATTATCATTGGATCATTTTTTCCATCTTGATTCGAATGCAATTGTTTTTTCTGACCGAAGCGTATCTTCTAATGTTTCCTTTCATTTTGATCTGTATCTGCAAGCCGTAATAGAGGATCTTACCTACATGAATTCCTTTGAAAATAAAAGGCTCTATCATCTCAATAAAGACGTTCCCATTTTCCATCATTTTGTATTTCCGGAGCTTGCTGCTTTTAAATGCTTTTTCTGGAGAAAAAGTATTGTTCATGATCCTGTTTTCTCCAAAGAAAAATTTGTGCTTAGCAAGTATACCCCTCTGGTTGTTGAAGCCGGAAAAAAAATCAATGCATTGTTTGCTCAGTTACCAACTGTAGAAATATGGAATGTTGAAAGCATTCACAGCACCTTAAGACAGATTGAATATTATAAAAATTCTGGCATGTTCGAATCCAGAGATGACCTGATCACTATATATGAACGACTTTATAAAGTAATTGAAATGATTGAATTTTATGCTGAAAATGGTGATAAGCATCATCCGGACACACCACTTGCCAAAGGTGCGGATTATAAAATGTATATAAATGAATTTATACTTGGAGACAATACCATACTTGTAGAATTAAACGATAAAAAATTAGTTTATATAAATCACGGCGTTATCAATTACATGAAAACAACAGATGAAAAATTCTGTGCGTTCACCTATGATCACTTTCAGAATATTATTAAAAGATCAACTCCAATAAGCGGCGTAAATGAAAAAGAAAGAAGCCGCTTCTTCAATAAGATCAAGGAGAAAATTACTACAAGGCAGGCGGCTATTTATCATTGAGGGGGAGAAGTGAGAGTTGAAAAGTTGACAGGTTGACAAGTTGACAGGGAGAGGGGTGGTTGTTAGTTGGAGGGAGTGAAGGTGGCTTGCCTTATTTGATTTTTCATTTTTTATTTTTTGCTGTTTCTGTTTATCTTAATGGCTGTATGCAAAAACGATCGCCTGCTGTTGTTAATTATGGTCCGCAAAAAGGAAGTGTAGAATTAAGGGATGTAGATGAACCAGCCATAGGCAATGAAGATGTATTGCTGGAAGTAGCGAACGTAGGCGTTTGCGGAAGTGATCTTCATCAATGGACAGGCGACCAAAGCTGGCCTGTTAATTATCCAGTAGTATTGGG
>JBJMLT010000575.1:0-2076 GCA_045805165.1 Flavisolibacter sp. | reverse complement strand
TACATCAGCCAGTATTTTTTTAACTGAGGTATTTATCCTTATTTTTTTAGTAGCAGATTGGGAAACTATTGTTTTGCTTTCTGCTTTATTTGTATCTGTCAGCATTGATTCTTTTTTTACAACCCTATAAAATAAAAAGCCCCGAATGAATCGGGGCCTGAATATGTTGAATAAACATAGTTATGACATTACAGAACCCCGGAAGAGTTTGTATGCCACCACCAGAATATGTTTATTGTTACTTTCATTGAGTAACAAATATCTGATTCAATTTTTAAATGAGCAAAAAAATTTAGCTTTAATTAAATTCTGATATGACAGTACAGCATAAGAAGACAGAGAACAGAGGCATGTTTTATGTAGAATATGAAAATGAAATTGCTGCAGAAATGATCTATTCAATGTCCCATGACAATAATATGATCATTGAGCATACAGAAGTGTCCGATATATTGAAAGGCAAGAATATTGGCTATGAGCTGGTTCATGCGGCTGTAGAATATGCAAGACATCATGGGCTGAAAATTATTCCTGTATGCACCTTCGCCAGGTCAGTATTTGATAAAAAGCCGGATTTCGCGGATGTACTGATGTGAGAAACTATTAGCTATTAGCTATTAGCTGCAAGAGCGTGAATGGTGAATGGTCAATGGTGAATGCTTTAACTCTCGAACCTCAAACTTCAAACCTCAAACTTCACCACATTATCTTCCCATCCTTCATAACTAGAACAATCCTTCTTATATCTGCAATGTTTACAGAGGGATCTCCATTAACGGCAATAATATCAGCCAACAACCCTTTTTTGATCCTGCCGATCTTATCGCCATAGCCAAAAACATCGGCATTAATTGATGTAGAGGACTGTAATACATTCAAAGGCTTCATTCCATATTCAACCATTAATTCCATTTCCCTGGCATTATCACCATGTGTGTAAACACCTACATCACCGCCCATGCAAATGGTTACACCAGCTTTCAGAGCGTCCTGGAAGCTTTTTCTTTTAGCAGCAATCCTTATTGGTTCCGGATCAATGCCTTTCTTCCAGCCTGAATATTGGGCAATGGCATCACCTGCTGCCAGTGTTGGACAAAGTGCAATTCCTTTCTGTTTCATTAATGTAAATACTTCCAGATTTCCTTCATCTCCATGCTCAATGGTTGTTACCCCTGCGTCAATAGCTCTTTTCATGCCTTCAATTGTGGTTGAATGTACAGCAACAGGTCGTCCATTAGTTTTTGCAATAGCTACAGCAGCAGCCAGCTCTTCTTTGGTAAACGTGGCCAAAGCCTCACCATTCTTTCCAATTCTATAATCTGCATAGATCTTCACAACATCTGCTCCTTTACCAATCTGGGTCCTTACTTCCTTTATCAGTTCATCCAAATTCCCTACTTCTGCAGCCCCTTGAGGAATATCGAGGTCAGGATTAATATTTGGTCCGTAGGCTCCCTTTGCGACTATGGCACGGGTAGCTACAATCATTCTGGGTCCGGGGACAATACCTTTTTCAATTGCTTTCTTTAAACCTACATCGTCATACATGGCTCCTTCGGTTCCAAGATCCCGGACGGTAGTAAAACCTGCCATTAAAGTAGCCTTAGCATGAGCAACTGCACGCGCAGTTCTCTCTGCACGGCTTTCTTTCATAACCTGATCATTCCAGCTTACTTCATTATAGGGATGTAGGAATAAATGAGAATGGCCTTCAATTAATCCAGGTAACAGAACGGCATTGGGAAGATCAATGATCCTTGTATTAGAAGGAAGCTTAAAGGTCATAGGACCTACTGCTTCAATTTTATTTCCTTTAACTAAAACCACCCAGGACGAATGGATTTCTTCTCCGTCGAATACTTTACCAGGCTTTAAAAGGTAGAATGAATCGGATTGGGAAAATGCAAGCAGTTTGGAAAACAAACAGGCAAATAGTAAAAAAGGTTTCATTGGGAGGAAGGTAAAAAATAATTCTCGTTAAAGAAGCCGTGAATCGTCAATCGTCAATCGTCAATTTCCGGGAATCGTGGTATCGTGAATAAGTCAATGCTAAGAGATGAAAGAGGAGAAAGAGAC
>JBJMLT010000574.1:0-13661 GCA_045805165.1 Flavisolibacter sp. | reverse complement strand
TCCAAATTCCTTTAAGCAGCTCCTGATAATAGATGCAATTACCGGATTATCTTTTTTTTTGATAGTTCGTATCGAAACCTGCTCCAGAGTAGCCTTTTGACCAGGAATAACTGACATGATCTGAATCAATTTTGAGAAGCAAAATAAGTGATAATTAGTACCAGTAATTAAAATTAATGAGTAGCGGTTATGAATACATGTTGCAATTTTTTGTACTGCCTGCCTGAACATTCAACTTTACATTATTAACCTATGATGACCCCGTGAAAAAAATACAAATCCTATTGTTTGGAAAACCATCGACCCTACGCTTAGAAATCAAGTATTTTTGATCCCCTGAAAAGGGGATTTTTTTTAAGTCAGAACCAGGATTTTGAAGGATTTTAAGGATTTTTAGGAAATCGCTGATGTCTGATTTGATGATCGCTGATTTATTGATCTCTGATCTCTGATTTGATGATCGCTGATTTCTGATGGCTGATTGCTGATTGCTGATTGCTGATTGCTGATAGCTGCAAGCCATTTAATTTTCATGCTGGAATTTCTTAGCTTTGCGGCACAAAAAAACACTGTAATGTCTACGATCACACGTTCAAATATCAATTTCAGCCTTCCGTACAAAGTGAAGGATATGACCCTTGCCGAGTGGGGCAGGAAAGAAATCCGTTTAGCGGAAGCGGAAATGCCCGGATTAATGGCCTTAAGAGAGGAATATGGCGCTTCTCAACCATTAAAAGGTGCACGGATAGCTGGTTGTCTTCATATGACCATTCAAACCGCTGTTTTAATTGAAACCCTTGTAGCCCTTGGAGCAGAAGTAAAATGGAGCTCCTGCAATATATTTTCTACTCAGGACCATGCTGCTGCTGCAATTGCCGCTGCAGGAATTGGAGTTTTTGCCTGGAAGGGACAATCTATTGAAGAGGCAGACTGGTGCATTGAGCAAACGTTGTTCTTTGGCGGTGCTGATCGTCCACTCAATATGATCCTTGACGACGGTGGTGACCTCACTAACATGGTATTGGATAAATACTCTGAGCTGGTTCAACATATTCGTGGTATTTCAGAAGAGACCACAACAGGCGTGCATAGATTATATGAGAGAATGGTAAAGGGAACTCTTCCTGTACCTGCGATCAATGTAAATGACTCAGTTACAAAATCCAAATTTGATAATAAATACGGTTGTAAGGAATCTCTTGTAGATGCAATAAGAAGAGCGACTGATGTAATGATGGCAGGGAAAGTAGCTGTGGTTGGAGGTTATGGAGATGTAGGTAAAGGATCCGCAGCTTCATTAAAAGGTGCAGGATGCAGGGTTATCGTTACAGAAATTGATCCTATATGTGCATTACAGGCTGCAATGGATGGCTATGAAGTGAAAAAAATGATCCATGCGGTGAAGGAAGCTGACATAATTGTAACTGCTTCCGGTTGCAGGGATCTGATCAAAGGAGAGCATTTTAAAATGATGAAGGATAAGGCCATTGTCTGCAATATTGGTCACTTTGATATTGAAATTGATGTTGCCTGGCTGAATGACAATTATGGACATACAAAAGATACTATTAAGCCACAGGTAGATATTTATAATGTAGAAGGAAAAGATATTATTCTTCTTGCAGAAGGAAGGCTTGTGAATTTAGGATGCGCAACAGGTCACCCATCTTTTGTAATGAGTAATTCTTTTACCAACCAGACACTAGCTCAAATAGAGCTATGGACGAATGGAAAGAACTATGACAATAAAGTTTATGTTCTTCCAAAGCACCTGGATGAAAAGGTAGCAAGACTGCATTTAGCCAAGATAGGGGTAGAGCTAGAAGAATTAACTGAAAAGCAAGCGGAATATTTAGGTATTCCAAAGAATGGTCCGTTTAAGTCGGAACATTATCGCTATTAATACCCCCTGTCCCCCTAAAGGGGAGACTTAGATAAAAAATGGTTTACTCTAACAAAAAGGTCATGAATTTTTGATCATTTATTATTTGACGTTGAATTTGTTCTAAAGTTCTCTCCACTGAGTTTTTTAAAGGGCCTGCTTATTAAATAAGCGGGCCTTTTAAGTTTGAAAGGATGGCAAAGGTGAATATTACGATATTATACAAAGGAATTTACGGCTGAAGAAGATTGAAATTAAGAATGAATTTCGAGGGGGTTTTACTGTTTTATTTTAAGAGGATTGGAAGTAACTTGAATATGAATTTAAGAACTATTAAACCTCAACCTATGAAAAACACTATTAGAAGAGAAAGCGATAAAAAGCGTCTTGCTTTACTTATGAACTTTTCACTTGCCTTTGCTATGATGATTGGATTGGTAATGTTTATGCATCATTACTTTAATTAAGTCAAAAGTCAAAAGTTAAAACTTAAAAGTTAGTTGAGAAACTGACAGTAGAGAGAACGTTGGTCGATGGCTGAAAGCTGAAGGCTGAAGGCTGTGAGCTAATAGCTATTATCTTTGCGCAAATTTTCATTACATGAATTTGCATGAATACCAGGCTAAAGAATTATTGAAAAAATATAATGTCCCCACCCAGGAAGGAATTGCGTGTAGTACGCTACATGAATCAGAAGATGCCTATCGTCAGATCAAAACCCAATACGGAAGCAACTTTGCAGTGATCAAAGCTCAAATTCATGCAGGTGGAAGAGGAAAAGGAAAGATCAAAGAGACAGGCGTAAATGGAGTAAAAGTTGTTAAATCTCTGGATGAAGTAACAGAGATAGCACAAAAAATGCTAGGTGGAACATTGGTTACCATTCAAACAGGTGAAGCTGGCAAAGTGGTTAATAAAATACTTATTGCACAGGACATGTATTATGATGGTCCGGGTGAAAAAAAAGAATATTACCTATCTATTTTACTGGACCGTTCCAAAGGACAGAATGTGATCATGTACAGCACTGAAGGTGGAATGGATATAGAAGATGTGGCTCATAAAACTCCCGACAAAATATTTAAAGAGTGGGTTCACCCTTCCGATGGACTTCAACCATTTCAGGCCAGGAAGATCGCATTTAATTTTGCGTTGAAGGGAGATGCTTTTAAAAACATGGTAAAATTTGTTACCAACTTATACAAAGCTTATACTGAACTGGATTGCTCCATGCTTGAAATTAATCCGCTATTCAAAGCATCGGATGATAAAATTGTAGCTGTTGATTGTAAAATGAACCTTGATGATAATTCCTTAATGCGTCATCCTGATCTTGCAGCTATGAGGGACATTAGTGAAGAAGATCCTACCGAAGTTGAAGCAGGCAAGTATAATCTGAACTTTGTAAAGCTGGATGGTAATGTAGGATGCATGGTTAATGGAGCAGGGCTGGCAATGGCTACGATGGATATGATCAAATTAAGCGGAGGGGAGCCAGCTAACTTTCTGGATGTGGGAGGAACAGCCAATGCGCAGACGGTAGAAGCAGGTTTCCGAATTATTACCAAAGATCCTAAGGTGAAGGCCATTCTAATAAATATATTCGGTGGTATTGTGCGATGTGACCGGGTAGCACAAGGAGTTATTGATGCTTATAAAAACCTGGGCAATATTAAAATACCAATTATAGTAAGATTGCAGGGAACGAATGCAGAAGAAGCAAAGAAGCTGATCGACGAAAGCGGATTAAAAGTTCAGAGCGCTATATTGTTGAGTGAAGCAGCGGAATTGGTGAATAGAGCAGTAAATAATTAGCTAATTAGCTGATTAGCTGATTTTAAAGCTTTTTTTGCATGATGAAGTCGTTCATGAAGAAACCGTTTCCGATGTCGATGTCTTCGGAGGAGATGATCTCAAAGCCCAGCTTTTCGTAGAAGGAGCGGGCTTTATTGAAGCGGTTGACATTAAGGCGAAGAGCTTTTGCGTTACAGGATTTTAATTCAGATAAGATGTAATCAATTATAAATCTTCCGGTTCCATGGCCTTGCTCACTTGCCAATACATATAGCTTCTGTAGTTTGTAGATATTCTTTTCAATTTCATTATAAGAAGCAAATCCTACCGGAATTCCCTGATTGTAAATTATTATAAACTGGTGACTGGCATCCATCTGTTCGACTAATGATCTTTCGCTGTAAATGCGATCCATCATATAGTCTATTTGTTGCGGAGAAAGAATTTCAGCATAGGTTTGAGGCCAGACATTCAAAGCGATCTCTCTTATAATATTCAAATCCTTTTTAGATGCTCGTCTTATTTTGATATTATTATCCATTAACATGATAAAAGTAAAATAATCTTATAAACCCATTTCTCTTATTAGTTTATACTAAAGTTTGGAAGAATGCATTTTATATTTGGAATATGTAAATCCGGGATTGTGTTTTATAAACTGATCTTATGAAATATATAATTGCTTTCATTTTACTCTCAGCAGCCCAAATCAATCAAATAAAAGGTCAGCAATTCGGAGGATTTCCCCCACGCACTAAATGGAGACAGATCAATACAGATACAGCAAGAATTATATTTACATCAGAAGCTGAACAACAGGCATACCGTATTGCCACACTTATTCATAGAGCAGCCGCAGATACTCCCTTTGCCATGGGCCCCGGAATTCGAAAGATCAATGTGGTTTTACACAATCAAACAACTCTGGCCAATGGTTATGTAGCTCTGGCTCCATTCAGAAGTGAATATTACTTAGTGCCACCCGCTAATGTTTTTGATTTTGGCAATCTTCCATGGTATGAGAACCTTGCAGTTCATGAATACAGACATGTACAACAGTATAATAATTTCAGGAATGGATTAAGCAAGGGATTTTACTATTTGTTTGGCGAACAGGGATTAGCATTGGCAAACGCCATAACAGTCCCTGACTGGTTTTATGAAGGAGATGCTGTACACTCGGAGACAGCGTTAACAACGCAGGGGAGGGGACGATTATCTTCTTTTTTAAGCGGGTATAATAGTCTTTGGCTGGAAGGAAAAAATTATAGCTGGATGAAGATGCGTAATGGCTCCTTTAAAGACTATGTTCCTGACCACTATCAATTAGGTTACCTGCTTGTAAATTATGGATATTTAAAATATGGTGATAGCTTCTGGAAAAATGTAACGAGAGATGCCACTGCTTTCAAGGGTCTATTCTATCCATTTCAAAAAGCTATAAAAAGCTACACAGGAAAATCATATAAAGAATTCCAGAAAAATGCGCTGGACTATTATAAGGCTCAATTGCATGTAGTACCAACTAAAAGAAGTTCTGGTACAACTGTCACTAATTATTATTTTCCGCAGTTTATTGGAAAGGATTCACTTCTTTATTTAAAAAGTGCTTACAATAAGATCGCTGCTTTTTATATTAAAGACGGCAAAGAAGAACATCTTTTGGAAAAACAAAGCATTTCATCCGATGAATGGTTCAGCTACCGTAATGGAATAATCGCTTACACGGGATATTCTACAGATGCCAGATGGAGCCTGATCGATTACAATGATATTATTCTTTATAATATAAAAACTAATAAAGAAAAGAGAATAACACAGCATGCCAAATATTTTTCACCTGATCTTTCTCCTTCGGGTAAAAAAATAGTTGCAATTCGAATTAATGATTCTTTAAATACTGAAATTGTTGAAATAAATTCAGCAGATGGATCTATAATAAGGACTTTCAAAAGAGGGAGAAATAATTATTATACACAACCAAGGTATATTAACGAAGATGAAATTGTAGTTGGACTAAGGATTCCGGAAGCTATTATGTGTCTTGAGATCTTAAACTTATCTACAGGAGAAGAAATTCAGCTAACTCCTTTTACAAGTCATACAGTTGGATTTCCTTATTATGCAGATGGCAAGATCTATTTTACCGGTAATTATGGAGGTAATGATGAATTGTATGCAGTTGGGCTTACAGATAAGAAAATATACCAGCTTACTAAAGGAGAAACAGGAAATTATTATCCTTCATGCTATGATAATAAGCTTGTATGGTCACATTTTAGTGCGGAAGGATTACAACTCCAAATTGAGGAACTTGCAACCCCCGTTCATTCTGGATATCCAGAAATACTAAAGGCGTATTCACTTTACCCGGTTGCATTGGAACATCCTATTATATCTATAGCGACAAGACAATTTCCTATAGAGAAGTATAAAAAATCAACCGGACTTATTCATTTTCACAGTTTAGCTCCTTATTATAGCGATCCTGAATTTACTCTCAGCTTATTCAGCGATAATATCCTAAACACCTTCAGCAATGAAATCTATTATCGCTATAACCGGAATGAAACTTCAAATGCTATAGGATGGAATTCTTCTTATGGAGGTTTTTTTCCTGTACTTACGGCAGGAGCCGAATATATATTTCACAGAACAATTGCAACAGAAGATCAATCATTTATTTTGAATCAATACGAATTAAAGGTTGGGTATTCAATCCCATTAAACTTTACAAAAGGCAAAACGTATAAGTTATTGAATTTTGGTTCCAATTATGTTTTTAACCGGACAATCCCAACGAGTTATTCCAAAGATTCGCTTGCACCTGAAAACGTAAGTTATCTCTATCATTTTATTAACTGGTCACATTTTATTCTACAAGCAGTTCAACATATTTATCCCAAGCTTGGCTATGCAGTTTCATTAAATCACCGTCATTTACTTTCAGATCATGGATACCAGTTTTTAGCGAGTGGCGAGGTATATCTTCCTTCTTTTGGAAACCATAGTATCGTATTGAGTGGCTCCTTCCAGCAAACAGATACCAGTAACAGAGTATTTGTAAACCGGTTTGCCGATTCAAGGGGTTACCCTGGTTATTATTTCTCAAGAATGTGGAGGCTTTCCGGTAATTATCATTTTCCAATTGCCTATCCGGATATTGGCTTTGCTAATGTTATTTACTTCAAAAGAATAAGGGCCAATATATTTTATGATTTTACGAGAGATTATTTAAAAAATAAACTTAAATATTATGATCTGCGTAGCGCAGGTGTAGAATTATTTTTTGACACCCGATGGTGGAATGAGCTCCCTGTATCATTTGGTTTAAGATATAGTTATCTAATAGATAATGAATTGGTTGGCCAGCCCAAGAGTTATTTTGAAGTAATTGTTCCGATGAACCTTTACTAACTAGCTAATTAGCTAGTTAGCTGATTAGCTGATTAGCCTTAGTGCAGGGATGCGATGTATTTCTGAGGTAACCTGAAATCGTGATGGTGTTATTTGATTGGTTTAATAACTATTAAAGTATTGAATGATGCAACTATTAGTTAGTTTGCTTTCAGTTCGCGGAGAGATTCTTCGAGGGCCTGAATCTTTTGCTCGGCATCTGCTTTCTTTTTCTTTTCTATTTCTACAACTTCGGGTTTGGCATTTTGAACAAATCTTTCATTGCTCAGCTTTTTTTCTACAGAGATCAAAAAGCCTTTTTGATAATTCAATTCTTTCTCTATTTGTTCTTTTTGTGCGCCAGCATCAATTTCAATATCGGTTTCGATATAGAATTTTGTTGAACCTAAAACAGCAGAAATTGAGTTAGGAATCGATTCCCGGACATAACTGATCTTTTCTGCATTTACCTGTTTGGCAAGTATAGGTTGAATATCCTGAAATCCGTTATTATCAGAAGAGAGTATATTCAGCCGTATAGAATCTTTCGGCTTAATATTATTCTTTACGCGTGCATCTCTTATACCCGTTATAAACTCTTTCAACAACTCTCCGGAATTAAGGATAGAACGATCTGCTATCTGTGGTTTCGAAAATTGAAGCATACAAAGATCAGTAGCAGCAGACTCGTTTAATTGACGGTAGATCTCTTCTGTAACAAATGGCATAAACGGATGCAATAGTTGCATTAACCGAGTAAAAAAATTAACGGTTTCATAATAGGCTGCATTGGATATTGGTTTTTCAAATCCTGGCTTTATCCATTCCAAATACCAGCTGCAGAAGTCATCCCAAATAAGAGAATAAATTGTTTTCAGGGCTTCACTTAATCTGAATTGTCCGTACATTTCTTCTACCTGCTGACTTACTTCATTCAATCTGTTTTTAAACCAATTAACCGCATATTTATGGCTTGATTCATCTTCATTTACTTTACCTTCTATTCTCATCTTCCAGCTATTGATCAATTTTAATGCATTCCATATCTTATTATTAAAGTTCCTGCCCTGATCGCAACTATTGTCATCAAATAGCAGATCATTTCCAGCGGGAGCGGAAATTAAAATTCCAAATCGTACAGCATCTGCACCATACTTTTTAATAAGATCAAGAAGGTCAGGAGAATTGCCGAGACTTTTGCTCATTTTCCTTCCCTGCTTATCACGAACCATTCCGGTAAAATAAACATGATCGAAAGGCTTTTCATTTTTATACTCCATTCCTGCCATGATCATCCTCGCCACCCAGAAAAATATAATATCCTGACCCGTTACAAGCACTGAAGTAGGATAATAATAATTAATATCCTTATTACCCGGATCAGTAATTCCTTTAAAAACCTCAATGGGCCAAAGCCAGGAAGAGAACCAGGTATCCAATACATCCGGGTCCTGATACAATTTAGGATCGGCAATATTAAATTTCTGAGTATACTGCTCCAAAGCCTTTTCTTCCGTTTTTGCTACTACAAATCTTCCATCCTGATCATACCATGCGGGAATTCTTTGACCCCACCAAAGCTGTCGGCTAATGCACCAGTCTTCAACATTTTCCAACCAATATTTATATGTTGCGAGAAATCTCTCTTCAGGATGAATTTTTATATCACCACTTAATACGGCATCAAGGGCTTTACCTGCCAATGGCTTCATTTTTACAAACCATTGTGTAGAAATACGAGGTTCCACTACAGCATTGGTCCTTTGTGAAAATCCTAACCTGGTCTGATAATCTTCCTCCTTTACCAGCAAGCCTTCTTTTTCCAATTCCTCTATGGCTTGTTTTCTTGCTTCGAACCTGTCGAGCCCAACAAAAACTTCAGCCGCAGCACTTAGGGTTCCATCTTCATTCAGAGTATCGATTACAGGCAGATTATGCTTAAGGCCCAAATTATAATCATTGATATCATGCGCAGGTGTAATCTTTAAAGCACCTGTACCAAATTCAGGATCTACATATTCATCGAAAATGACAGGTACTATTCGGTTTACCAGCGGAACAATTACTTTTTTGCCTTTTAATGCTTTATATCTTTCATCAGAGGGGTTAACACAAACAGCGGTATCGCCCATTATAGTTTCAGGGCGTTGGGTTGCAATGGTGATATATCTGGCAGTTGACAGTTGACCGTTAACAGCAACGTCTACAACTTTATATTTTACAAAATAAAGTTTCCCCTGTACATCTTTATATTCAACTTCTTCATCACTAAGGGCGGTTTTAGCGACTGGGTCCCAATTGATCATCCGGGCACCGCGATAAATCAATCCTTTATCATAGAGATCAATAAAAACCTTTATTACAGCATTATAATAATGGTCGTCCATAGTAAAAGTCACTCTATCCCAGTCCACACTACAACCCAGTTTTTTAATCTGCTGATAAATTATGCCACCATATTTTTCTTTCCACTGGAAAGCCTTTTCCAGGAATTCCTTTCTTCCCAGCTGGTGTTTTGAAATCCCCTGTTCGGCAAGCATTTGAACTACTTTGGCTTCTGTAGCTATTGAAGCATGATCGCTTCCGGGAACCCAGCACGCATTAAATCCTGACATGCGGGCTTTTCTTATTAATACATCCTGAACTGTTTCATTAAGCGTGTGGCCCATATGCAAAACGCCAGTAACGTTGGGAGGAGGGATTACAATAGTAAACGGGGTTCTATTATCAGGCGTGCTTCTGAAATAACCTTTACTTATCCAGTGGCTGTACCATTTTTCTTCAACCTGTCCGGGTTCAAAGTTTTTAGAAAGTATAGAGCTCATTCGGGGAACAAAATTGGTGTGCAAAGGTACAAACTGCATCCCAACCATTGATTATCAATAATCATTATTTCATTTTACCAGATACTTCGTCGCATATATAGGTATTGCCACACATTACTTCATTTATGGCTTTCAGCATTTCTTCTTTTGAAGAATTTTTAGTTACATAGCCTTTGGCTCCCAATTGCATAATATTCTTTGCGTAAGCCGGCTGATTATTAATTGAAATGCCAATGATTTTAATATCGGGGGATGATTTTAATATCTTACGGGTGGCTTCGAATCCATTGACCGGATGCATATTGATATCCATTAAAACTATATCAGGATCCATGGAGAGGCAGGCATGTATTACCTCTGCCCCTGAAGTACATTCGCAAATGACTTCAATTAAATCGCTGTTTTGAAGGATCATGCTCCAGGCCTGTCGGACCATCTGATGATCATCAGCAATAATTAAACGTACTTTTTTAATTTCCATAAAGCAGTTGAATTAGGTATGATTCAGCTGCAATTGACCGCCATTGCCAGGAAGTAAAAGGAGTAAACCATTCGTAACTTCCCTCGTTAGTAGGAAGTAAAAAGGATACGTATCTTTTCCAGCTAAATGACCGTATTTATACGGACTAATTCAGTAAAAATACTTTTCAGATATTAATTTTCAAAGTCCAGTTGACTATTATTTATAAAATTGACAAGTGCGGCTGCATTCTTAAGATTCAACTTCTTTAAAATGTTATAGCGGTGTACTTCTACTGTTTTAACGGAGATATTAAGCGCATCTGCTATTTCCTTAGAGGAGTTTCCTTTTTTAATATATGCAATAATCTCTATTTCCCTCTGAGACAAAGAGTTAAGTCCATTATTTTGATCTTCGCCACTAATAACCTGCTCTGAAAGGATATTTTTTATTTCATCACATATATACTTTCTGCCATTCTGAATCTCCATTATGGCTTTAAACATTTCTTCCCTGGAAGAGTTTTTAGTAACATATCCCATAGCACCTTTCTGGATCATTTTACGTGCATATGTGGGCTGGGTATGCAGAGATACTCCCAAAATTCTTGATCCGGGAGAGAATTTGCGTATTTGCTGTGTAGCTTCGATACCATTCATTCCAGGCAAGTTGATATCCATAATAACGATCTGGGGTCTCAGCTGTTTGGCCAGTTCTACTGCATCTTCTCCACTTCCGCTTTCAGCGATCACTTTAAAACGGGGATCTGTATTAAGGATGAAGCTCCAGGTCTCTCTTACTAACGTGTGATCGTCTGCGATTAAAATTGTAATTTTTTCCATAGTCATTGGATGTTCTGTTTAGTTTAATTTATTGGGAAATTGATTAATATTTTGCAACCTTGTTCCGGAGCGCTTAATATAGAATGTGAACCATTGATCAAATATATTCTATTTTGTATATTTTTAAGTCCTGCTCCTTTCTTAATAAGCTCCGGATGAAATCCAACACCGTCATCTTCTATAACGATCTCCAGATATTTAATAGCAACATTGAACTGAATTGAAACGGTACTTGCTTTCGCATGCTTTATGGCATTATTCAGAGCTTCCTGAATAATCCGGAACACGGTAAGCTTTTGATTTTTGTTTAATAATGTCTCTATTTTTTTATCTGCCAACAGCTTTACATGGAGCTTGCGTGTAAGATTAATATTGTCAATAAGATCATTAATTGAATCTATTAGTCCGAGGTCACCGATGCTTGGATCCATCAAAGACCTTGAAAGCTGTCTTATTTCGTTTATAACTCCTATTATATTCTTAGTGGATTTTTGGATCAGTTCATCTTTAAGCTCCGGATTGCTTAAAGCAAGATCAAGATATAATTTGGTAGTGGTCAGAACCTGATTTACATTATCGTGTAATTCCTTGCCGATTTCACTTCTTTCGTTTTCCTGCGTATCTACAGTAGCCTGATTAATTGCCTTTTGCCGTTCCAGTTCATTTTTAAGCAATTCCTGCTCCAAATGTTTTCGTTCTGTAATATCCTGGGCCGCTCCGATCATTCGAATGGGCTTGCCTGATCCATCCCTTACTATTATTCCCCTGTCATAGACATGCGAATATGTGCCATCATCTTTTTTAAATCTGTATTCGACATCAAAAGTATCCTGAGTGAATGAACTGGTAATTTCTTTTAAAACTTTTGAAACCCTTTCAAGATCCTGAGGATGGATGTGAGGTAACCATTTTTCAATAGTCTCTATTGATTCATTGTTTTCTACTCCATATACTTTTTTTAATCCTATAGCATTCCTGTAAATAGTATTGGTGTCTATATTCCAGTCCCAAATAAGATCGTGAGTAGCCTTCATCATAATATCGAACCTTTCTTTAGCCACTTTAATTTCATTAAGTGACCAGTAATGCTCCATAACTATTCTTAAGATATTTCTGATCCTTTCCAGGATATTTAATTCAATCGGAGTTGGGGATTTGACAGATTTAAAATACATAGCCAGCGTGCCAAAAACATTATTTGCACTGCTGATTATGGGTAAGGACCAACAAGCTTTTAAGCCATATTGCAAGGGCAGATCCTTACAATTTTTCCATAAAGGATCTGATTCAATGTTTTCGGAGATCACTGTTTGCTTTGTACATATAGCTGTACCGCAAGAACCTTCCTTAACTGGTTTTAATCCTTTCAGAGAGTGGAAAAATGATTCAGGCAATCCTGTTGAGGATAATGGAAAAATGGTTCCATCGTCTTTGAGAATGATAACGGAAGTAAATGAATCATAAAAAATATCTTCAATTCCTTTTAGTAAGGAATCAACAATTGTCTTAAAATCAATTTCAGGGTGGGTTGAAAGCTCAAAAATAGAACGTTCCAGAGACAGGAGCTTTTCATTGTATTTCCTTTCAGTAATGTCCTGCATTGCACCTATAACCTTGATAGCATTACCATTACTGCTACGGATAATAAAAGCTTTATCCAGAACATGCGCATAGCTTCCATCGGACTTTTTATAGCGATATTCCTTTGTCCAGATATCAATAGCAGGATCTTTCAGAGAAGAATAAAAACCATCAATTATTTCTTTTCTTTCTTTTGGATGAATGAAATCGTGCCATTCTTCGAAGGTTCTTTTTTCTGAAATTTGCCAGCCTAATATTTCTGTGTAAGCATCGCTGAAATAAACAGTACCAGCCTGAATATCCCATTCCCATAAAGCTTCAGAAGCTGCTTTGGCCGCATATGAAAAGCGTGTATTGCTTTTAATAAGTTCATTCTGAGCTTTTAGCTTTTCAGTAATGTCGTTTGCTAAAACCAGAATTGTCTTTTCATTATCTTTCTCTAAAAGATAAGTAGATATTTCACATTGAATCAATTCACCATTTTTCTTTTGGTGGCTCCAGGTTTCCAGATAGGTTTTGTAAGAGATCCTATTTTGAAGAGCATCCATTAGATCAGGCAAATATTCTAATGGCCTGATATCTTTAATGGTCATTGAGAGGAATTCCTCTCTTGAATATCCGTAGTTTCGAATGGCTGCATCATTCACATCTTTAAATTTCAATGTGGCAGCATCATATGTCCACATCGGAAGCGGATTATTATAAAACAGAAGCTTATAATTGTCTTCAGCAATGACCTGATTGGTGATATCGGTGTGGGTTCCGATCATCCGAAGGGGTTTACCTGAAGAGTCGCGGCTTATTATCATTCCTCTCGCAAGCACCCATTTAAAATTCCCGGATTTGTCCTTTATTCTATATGTAGATTCAAAAAGCGGTTC
>JBJMLT010000573.1:0-11352 GCA_045805165.1 Flavisolibacter sp. | reverse complement strand
TAACTTGCTGCAAACGAGATTGCTCATCCAGTGTAACAACCTTCACTGTTTCATTATCATTAAAATTCGCAACATGCGGATCATTAAATGCCAAATGGGAGTTCTCTCCAATACCCAGACAGACAATGTCAGTAGGAAATAAGTTTAATAGACCGGCATATCGATCGCATTCTTCTTGTATATCTTTAGCATTGCCATTTATATAATGAACAGATCTTAAATTTACTTTATTAAACAAACGTTCATTTAGATAACTAGCAAATAGTTGCGGAGCTTTTTTATCCAGGCCTACATATTCATCCATGTGAAAGGCATTAATTCGGAACCATTCAATGTTCTTTTGCTTTAATTCATTTAAAAATTCATTTTGTGAGGGAGCAGCTGCAAACATAATATTGATATGCTCTTTTTCTTCTAACACTTTTACAATCTTTTGCTTTACTTCTTCTGCTGCTGCAGCTCCCAATTCAGATCTCGTTTTAAATACTTTTACAACAAGATTATTCTTTTGAAATTGATGCATTTATTTTAATGAGGAATAATTATGAATTGATTTTACTTTCATTTTTAAGATTACAATACACGACCCTTCCATTTACCATAGTAAGGTGAATCTGAATACTATCATTAAATAATACGATATCTGCATCCTTTCCAGGTTCGAGGGATCCTTTAGTATCAGAAAGGCCAAGGATTCTTGCAGGGGTTTGTGTGATCATTTTAACTGAATCTGGTAAAGATACATCTGTAAGCTCCATCATTGTACGCACCAAGCGATCGGCAGTGGCTACACTTCCTGCAAAAGCAGAACGATCAGGCAATTTTGCAACTCCGTCCTCAACTATTACTTTTAAACCAGTATGTTTATTACCTAAAATACTTTCTCCATCCTGCATTCCTGCCGACCGCATCGAGTCTGTTATTAAAGCAATACGATCAGCTCCTTTAATTTTTAAAACTAATTTTAATAACGGAGCCGGAAGATGGATGCCATCCGCAATGATTTCAACATCCATTTCATCAATGAGATATGCTGTTTCAACCACCCCTGCAAAGCGTGAGGTATTTTTCCGCGTAACTGTGGACATACAGGAGTAAAAATGAGTGGCAAGTGTATATCCATTTTCAAATGCAAGCAACGCTTCCTCATAAATGGCATCTGTATGCCCCATAGAAACCAGTATTCCTTTTGAACATAAATAGTTACCGAATTCAATAGCTCCTTTAAGTTCAGGTGCTGCGCTCCATCTTTTAATATCGGATGACCTTCTAAGTATTTCTTTATATTCGTTTGGATCAGGATTACGAATATAGCGGGAATCCTGAGCTCCTCGTTGGTTCATAGAAAAATAAGGGCCTTCCAGATGCATACCCACAAATTGAGCACCATCCTTATTTTTTTCATTTGCCTTACTATACAATTCCAGTGTTTGATAAAGTTCGTTTATCCCACTTGTTAATGTAGTAGGCATTAATGAGGTAGTTCCATAGCGGGCATGGATTAGTGCAATTTCTAAAAAAGCTTCTTCACTCCCATCCATAAAATCATGACCGCCGCCGCCATGTACATGCATATCAATAAATCCGGGTGAAACATATAGCCCTTGTGCATCAATCTCTTCTGCATCAGATACTTCAATATTTCTTTCAGATACTTCTATGATCTTTCCACGATCAATTAAAACGGTGCCATTAGGAATAACCCGATTTGGAGTAATGATCCTCCCATTAACGATCTTTAATTTTTGACTCATAGTGTTGATCCAAAGATCGAAACATATATACAGAAATTCAAAACAGCTTTATCATTTGACCTTAAAGACATTTCTACAAGTTAACTTTATTGATAATTGATTTATTATTATTCACATTCTCTGATTTAATGAATACTTTTTTTAATCCACAAAGCAAATACACTAATTAAATATGAGATGATTAAATCAGACATCAAAAAATATTAAGATATTATTTAAAACAGGTATCATGTCATTAAAATCCACTCTGTTATTTGTCATAAGTTTTACTTGTGTGTTTTTAGTTTCTTCGTTGAATTGTTCTTTCGGACAAAATGCACCTAAGCAGTTATTACTGGCTCTTTCCAAAACAGATCATACATTGGCTATTGTAGATCCAAATTCTTTAAAAGTCATTGTACGTCTTTCTGTTGGACAAGACCCACATGAAGTAATTGCTTCTTCAGATGGAAGCATGGCCTATGTTTCCAACATGGGTGGAGGAAGATTCCATGAATTGAATATCATAGACATAAATGGACAAAAACCGCTTCCAGCTTTTGATTCATATCCACTTATAGGATTACATGGATTGGATTATAAAGGAGATAAATTATGGTTCACAGCAGAAGGTGCAAAATCAATCGGTCGATACGATCCTAAAACGGGAAAGACAGACTGGATCATGGGTACCGGACACGATAGAACACACATGATCTATGTTACTTCCGACGAAAAACATATTTATACAACAAATGTGGCCTCCGGAACAGTAAGCATATTTGAAAATGCAGCAATAAATCAACAAGGTCCGCCTCCACCGACATCAGGGTCAGGTAACTCTCCAGCACCTCCTCCACAGCGAATGGATTGGGAACAAACAATTATTCCGGTTGATAGAGGAAGTGAAGGATTTGATGTGTTGCCCAATGGAAAGGAATTATGGACAGCAGCTTCAGAAACCGGTAACATTTCTGTTATAGATCTTGCCAGTAAAAAACGTATTGCAACTATAGATGCTAATGTAATGGGCGCTAACAGGCTGAAATTTACAATAGATGGAAAGCTTGCTTTAATCACCAGCTTGCGATCCGGCGATCTTGTGATATATGATGTTCAATTACGAAAAGAAATAAAAAGAATTCCAATCGGACACGGAGCTGCAGGAATAGTAATGGACCCATCTGGGTCACGCGCTTTTGTTGCATGCACTCCGGATAATTATATAGCGATAATAGATCTAAAGACGCTTTCTGTAACAAATCATTTAGATGTAGGTGGAGGACCTGATGGCCTGGCGTGGGTAGTCAATAAATAAGGATAGATAAATAATTTACGCATCTTATTTCATATGTTAAACAGGAACTGTTAATATTTGGGAAGTAGATTCTTTAATCTTCGTCATCAGCCATTCTATTTGTCTTTTGGTTTGCTTTCCATACTGCACACATGCCAATTTTAATCTGGTATCACGTAAGGCTCTTGCCGCCTGCAATAAAATAATCCAGCAAAGTTTCACCTCGCTTGCCATTAACCATAGATCATGCAAATCACGAAGCAAGCCTAAACTTCCCGTTCGCATAGTTAATAAGGAATAGTCAATCCGGTCTGGCTCTTTTTCTTCTTCACTTCCATAACGTTTAACCATCAATTTTAAATTCTGAACATGGTCCAATGACCAGGAAGCCAGAAGATTGCACATAGCATTTACATCCGGTTCCAGAATATGATGTTTGGCTATAATCTTAAATGCTTTTGCCAATTCTTCTTCGCTTCGGAGAATGTATTGTATATAATTACTTATCCGCATGCTTAAAGATTTAGTTTGTCCTTAACTTTTTCTATTACTTCAGTTAATCCGCTATTTTTATTTTTTTCCGTTTTGCTGATTCGAACGGCTGCATATTTAAAATGAGGTTGTTTACTTACAGGATCCCAGATCGTTATGGTTAATTCATTAGCAGCACGGTCATGTTCATCTTCATCATCATCCCAATAACCATAATGAAAAGGAATAAAAACCAGGCCCTGAATAATATCACCAATCTGAGCGACCCCTTTGACTTTACCACGACGAGATTCCACTTCCACCATTTCACCCTCTTCAATTCCAAGAGTTTGCGCATCTTCTTTCGAAAGTTGAACATATACTTCTGGTGCGGCAGCATTTAATTCTTTAGAGCGTCCTGTTTTTGTCCTCGTATGAAAATGATATACTACTCTTCCGGTTGTTAACCATAAGGGATATTCTTCATCGGGTATTTCATGCGGAGGTTCATAATCTGCCGGCACAAGAAATGCTTTTCCTTTCGGATCATGAGCTTTATATTTTACCGGTTGCATTTCTGCACCTGTTGTAATATCATATCCAAAAGTTTCACATTGATCTGCACTTGTATTAAAATAACCGTCAGTATACAGACGCTCTTTACCTTCAGGAAATTCTTCGTTACAAGGCCATTGAATACCAGATCCGCCGGTAAGTTTTTCATAACTCATTCCTGAATAATCACAAGGCCTTCCTTTTGAGCATGCTTTCCATGCTTCAAACGCTCCTTCCGGGGTTGACCATTTAATTAAAGGGGCGCCATCTTTATCACGAAAGTCCATTCGTCTTGCATAATCCAAAAAAATATCAAGGTCAGATTTTGCTTGTCCCGGAGGTTCAACTGCCTTATGGGAAATGTGAACTGTACGATCAACGTTGGTGAAACAACCAGTTTTTTCACCCCATATAGCAGCTGGTAAAACTATATCCGCTAAATAGGCGGTTTCGGTTAAAAATGCATCCTGTACTACTACAAAAAGATCTTTCTTCTGTAATAGTTTTCTGATTCTCGCAATGTCAGGTAATGAAACTGCTGGATTAGTTGCGTTTATCCACAGCATTTTTATAGAGCCTTGTTCTGCATATCGAAAGATCTGCATCGCGTGGGTAGGAGGCTTCCAATGTGGGATTTTATCTGGTGAAACATTCCAGATTTTTGCAAGCTCAATAATGTGTTTTTTGTTTTGCCAGTTTCTGAATCCAGGCATGTCGCCATCGGCTCCGCATTCACGTGTATTTTGTGCAGTCGGTTGCCCGTTCATTTGATAAACTCCACAACCCGGTTTACCAATCATCCCACGTATAAGTTGAATATTGTTAATCTGCAAAGCTGCCGCCGTAGCCTGCATGGATTGATAAACACCTTGTAGTGCTGTTGAAAGTAACCTTGGAGTGGAACCAATTATATCTGCAGCTTTTTTCAGTTTCCTTGCGGGTACGCCACTAACTTCTTCCACCAGCGCTGGTGTCCATTTAG
Source organism: Flavisolibacter sp. (assembly GCA_045805165.1). Classification (GTDB taxonomy): domain Bacteria; phylum Bacteroidota; class Bacteroidia; order Chitinophagales; family Chitinophagaceae; genus Flavisolibacter. The sequence goes on along the minus strand of JBJMLT010000573.1, from coordinate 6,314 downwards.
AAGTTTGTTTTTTTAAATCTTTAAAGCCAACGGTATTTTTATTTATGAACTTTTCATCAATATGACCGTTTTTTATTAACAAATGAATAAGGCCGTTTAATACCGGGACATTAGTTCCTACTTTAGGTTGTAAATGGACATCTGCTTTTGCAGCAGTAAATGTTTTCCTTGGGTCTATAACAACAATTTTAGGTGGATTTGCACCCGCTAAACGATCCAGTATCCGCATCCATAATACTGTTTCTTGCGAAGCCATATTATGTCCTACAAGCATTATGCAATCTGTAACATCTATATCAGTGTATGAAGCTGGCTGTCCGTCAGTTCCGAACGAGATCTTTAATGCGGCTTCCGCGGTTGCGGTACAAAGACGCGTATTACCATCGGAATGTGGTGTACCTAAACCCGCCTTGCTGATAACTCCAAGCGTGTAATACTCTTCTAAAAAAAGTTGACCGCTGGTATAAATCCCTATGGCGCCCGCAGTATATTTTTCAATAATGTTCCTGGATTTCTGAACCATTAATGTCATTGCTTCTTCCCAGGTAGCCTCCTGCAATCGTCCATCTCGTCGGATAAGAGGTGTTGTGAGACGATCTTCGCTATTGTTCGCTACCCACCCATTCAATCCTTTAGGACCTAGCCTTCCAAGATTAACACGGTCGGCAGCGCGGCCCCTTACACCTACAATTTGCCCATCCTTTACACCAATATCCAAACCGCAACCGTTAGAACAAAGTATGCATGCAGATTGAACCCATTGATCTGGTTCTTCTATTACCTGCTTATCAATTCTTATGGGCCATCTGCGTGAGTATGGGGTGCGATCACCCCAAATGTTTTTAATGCTATTGCGGGTATTTTCTTCAATTTTTTTTTTCATATCAACGAATTAGGATTGAATTCATGATACCTGAATAAAAGACTAAATTCAATAAATTGAATATTCTTAGAGGTTCTAATGGTATAATATTTATAAAAAATTATACCATATTACTCTGCTTAAACTCATCTTTTCATGAAAATCAGAATTTTACAGAATAGCATTCGTTTTCGTTTAAAACAACCGGAAGTAGCCAGGTTTAATAAGTACGGAAGCATAACCGAAACATTGGAATTTGGGTCTGATGAATCCGAGCAATTACACTTTTCCTTAAAATGTTGTGATGATCCGGAAATAAATATTGTAAAAGAAAAAAATAAAATAATAGTTTTTGTTCCATCCAATTTATGCCTGAAATGGATTAACTCAGAAATGGTTGGTTTTGACAAAAATGTAACTGCTAATAATGGCAAAACAATATATGTTTTAATTGAAAAAGATTTTGCATGCCTTGATGCTTCAAATGAAGAAAATGAAGGAAGTTATCCCAACCCTTTAGATAATTGTGCTACAGGAACTATTAAGAGTTCTGGTAACATTATTTTATAAGCTCTAATTAAAGAATGAATAAATATTTTCATGGCTATTGCTATTGTTCAGGAGTGCGGAAAAGAATTAATCAATCGGAAACTTACAATTGCATTTGCGGAAAGCGCCACAGCGGGAAGGTTATCATCCGAATTTTCTTTGGTTAATGATTCAGGGAAATTTTTAATTGGTGGATTGGTTTGTTATGACGCTTGCGTAAAAAAAGAAATACTTGGCATTCCTCAGGAATTAATAAACAAATACACACCCGAATCTCCTGAAGTAACAGAAGAATTAGCTAAAAGGCTGTCCAACTTAATTAAATCAGATATTCAGGTTGCTGTAACAGGTCTTACAACCCCAGGCGGAAGTGAAACTCATGAAAAACCGGTAGGCACTATGTTCATCCACATAATAATAAATGGCAAGCCGTTAATTAAAAGAGAGATCTTTAAAGGTTCACCAGAGGATATTGTTTTACAAACAGTTGAAGCAGTTGGTAAAGCAATTTTAAGTTATCTTAATACCAATGAATTTTAAATAGTTATCCTGTTAAGCTATTAAAAATTATAAATGCTTACATGAAATTTAATAGCATTTTTAAGCATTTGTTTTAAAACTTATAACCAATTCCAAAGGTTGGTATTTGCCTGAAAACTTCGAAGCGCCATTCTCCTTTAATCATCAGGTTCTTAATTGGATAGATTTCTAACCCAAATCCTGTTAAAAGATCAAATCCTTTGTCTTTGATTAAATTATCAGGTAAAGTTTTAGTATATGTATATTCCCGATATATCGAATAAGTGAATCCGGCAAATACATAAGGTTGTATCATACCCTGGGTAATATTATATTGGAACTGAAGTGGAATACTATATAGTTCATAAATTATGTTACGATCATAGGATGTTCCATAAGGATCGTAAACTCCCACTATGCTTCTCCGGGCGAATGTGATCCCGATATTAAGTGATAATTGCCTGTTTACCTGTGGAAAGGTCAATCTGCCCAAAGCTTGGGCAGACATCTGATATTCATTTTTTCCAATAGGGAGAGCTCCGGCATAAATAATAAAATTTGCTTTAAGCTTTACAGGCTGACTATAAGTTATTACCCGCCTGGAAGGGTCCTTGCAGTTATTTATTTTTTTTACAAACTCAATAATGCTGGACTCGTAATAGTTAACATTAGCTGCTTCAGATGTTAATGAGCCGCAATTTTGAGCAAGAAAGGCGAGATAATTTTTGTATGTACCATTAACCAATAATTCGTTTGTACTAAACTCATCATTATATAATAACCATCCCTGATCTGAAGTGCCCTGAACAAAATAGTAGGTCTTTCCTGAAATATAAATACCATATAAATTATAATATCCTTCCATTAATATTTTTCCAAAAACAGTTTTCGATTTGTTACTGTCAAGTATATCGATATAGGTAACTGTCTTAAATAAAGCCTTTCCGGTTATTTCAAATTTCTGTATGTCACTGGGCAGAAAACTTGTCCAATCTTCATTCAAATTAGCTTTAAATTGAACTTTTTCACTTAGAGACTCCGTTTCCACATCTTTAAAATAGCCCTGAACTGTATCATGATTATTCTTTATAACGTACCCGGAAAGATTATTTTGAGAGTAAGTAGCTAAGGATAAAACGAAATATAATATGGTAACTATATAACCTTTCATAAGCTTTAGTATTTGGTAAATAATGACTTGTATGACAAAATAGATATATAAATCAATCTATACAAACGAATTATAGCTATTACTTTGAAAACCAGTTAATTCGTATTTGAAGCACAACTAAAAGCTTCTAAAATCTATTTTATATCCGAAAAAGAGCTATTTATACCAAAAACGTTAATTTATACACAATCGTTTACACCCCATAAAACAGGCGGATAAAGAATAATTTAAAAAAATTCAATGCAATCGGTTGCGTATATCTATTTTCTTACTACATTAGTGCGGCCGCATGCTACTGTTACACCATATGTTATTCTAAAGACCAGATATTTTTTCTCAGAAAGACCAAAAAGGATAATATTTCTGCAATCAGTTGGTGGAGTGCGACATATTGAGTCAACCGACCATTAATGGTGTTTTCAAACAATTTATTGAGCTAAAAATTTAAACAATTCTGTTGTATGAAGAAAAATGTGTTCTTCAGAGTGCTTGCGCTGTTTTTCGCAACGTTCATTTGCCTCGCTTCATTTGCACAAAAGAAAATTTCGGGGACGGTAATCGATGATAAAGGTAGTCCCCTGCCTGGTGCTACAGTTACAGTACAAGGCCAACGAATCAACACCACCACAAATGCGAATGGTGTTTTTAACCTTACAGTTCCAGACAATGCTAAAATTCTGGAAATTACTTACATAGGAATGGTTTCCCAGGAAATCCCCGTTCCTGCTTCCGGCTCTGTGATCATATCCCTAAAATCTTCTTCTTCCACTCTTAATGATGTAGTAATAGTTGGATATGGAAGATCAAGAAGGGCTAATCTTACAACTGCTCAAACTTCTGTTAGCGCGAAGGAAATAGAGAAAACAGTTAATACCACCCTCGAGCAAGCAATTCAGGGTCGTGCAGCAGGAGTATATGTTACTCAGAATTCAGGTCAGCCGGGTGGTGGTATAAATGTAACCATCAGAGGCATAAGTACCTTGGGTGGACAAACACAACCTCTTTATGTGATTGATGGAGTTCAGATGCAGAATTCTGATGTTTCTTATGGAAATACCAGCAGTTCAAATCCACTTTCTGGTTTAAATCCATCAGATATTGAAGACATTCAGATTTTACAGGGTCCATCAGCAACGGCTATTTACGGTTCCCGTGGCACGAACGGAGTAATCCTTGTAACAACAAAGCATGGAAAAGCTGGTGATGCCAAGATCAACTATGCCTTTCAGTATAGTCTTCAAACTCCTCCAAAGCATTTGGATGTTATGAATTTGCCGCAATATGCTCAAATGGTTAAAGCATATCATTCCATTGCGGGAGGTACAACTCTTAATGAGTTTCTTGATTCTTCTTTATTAGGACCTGGAACAGACTGGCAGAATGAGCTGTTTAATAATGCAGCCATGAAAAAACACCAGTTAAGCCTTAGTGGTGGTAATAACAATACTACTTATTATCTCTCCAGCGAATATTTAAATCAGGAAGGCGTAGCATTAGGATCTGGATTCAAACGTTATGGCTTTCGTTTGAACCTGGATAACAAACCCAGGGAATGGGCAACCATCGGAACTAATTTAAGCTTCAACCAGACCAACGAAATTTTAACCACTACCAATTATGGCGATGCTCAAAGTCCGTTAATTGGAAGTGCTTTACAGTTAACTCCCCAAATTCCTGTAAGGAATCTTAATGGAACATGGGGCGGTAGCGATCCTGTTAATGGAGCTAACCAGTTTGCACCAATAAATCCGATCGCCATTGCCAATTTAATAACGAATACTAATGTTAGAAGGCAATTTTTAGGTGGAGTAAATCTTGGCCTCAATCTAATGAAAGGACTTACTTTAAGAAGTTCCATCAATGGAAGCTATGGCACTGGTGGATCTACTTATTATACTCCAACTTTCAATATTGATCAGTGGCATTATAATACAAACGCTTCCCTCCAAACAGCAACTTACTCTAGCTGGTACTGGAACTGGAATGAATTGCTGGAATATACAAGACAGATTGATAAACATAATTTTACCTTAATGGCCAGCCATGAAGCCCAGGAATCTCAATACCAGGCTTTATCTGCAGGAAGAACAGGTTTCCTTACAAATGACATATTTGATGTAAATGCCGGAAATCCAAATTCAGCTACAAATGGAGGTGGTACTTACCCATGGTCTATGGAATCATATCTGGGTAGATTGAATTATAATTATGATAATCGTTACCTGGTAACTGCCACATTTAGAAGAGATGGATCTCCAAATTTTGGAGCTGATAGAAGATGGGGAAATTTTCCTTCTGTGTCAGCAGCATGGAGAGTGAACAATGAAAAATTCTTCGATGTTCCGGTAATTAGTGATCTGAAATTAAGATTTGAAACAGGATTAACCGGAAATCAGGGAACAGGTTCTGGTATATATGCTCCTCTAAATACTGGAGCAACTCCATGGGGAACAGGATTTCTTCCTTCAACATTCACTAACCCTCTTTTGCAATGGGAATCTACCAAAACTGACAACGTTGGTATTAACCTTGGCTTCTTGAAAAATCGGTTTTCTATTGAAGGTGATTATTATGTAAAGAATACCAACGATCTTATTCTTCAAGCCAGCTTACCCTGGTATATGGGAACTAATGGAGGACAAGGTTCAATTGGTGCGCCATTAGTAAACACAGGTTCATTGCAAACTAAAGGTTGGGGTATTACATTAATATCAACCAATGTAAGTAATAAGAATTTCCATTGGGAATCTAATCTCAATATTTCTCATTTTAAGTCTACCGTTACTTCCTTGAATTCTGAAAATGCTTTTCTTGAAAGATCATCATGGTGGATGAATAACTGGACACAACGTGCAGCTATTGGATTCGAGCCATGGTTGTTCAGAGGTTATGTATATGATGGCTTGTTCCAGTCAACAGGTGAGATCGCTAAAAGTGCAGTACCGGTAGATAATAGTGGCAATAGGCGTCCTACAGATCCTAATACAGGAATTTGGGTAGGAGATGTAAAATATAAGGACCTCAATGGTGATGGTAAGATTGATGTCAATGACATGACCAATATCGGTAATCCATGGCCAAAGCTTACCGGCGGGTTTACCAATACTTTTTCTTATAAAGGAATTGAGCTTAGTATACTCATTACCGGTAGCTATGGAAATGACATTTATAATTATATAGCTGCAGTAAGCAGTAATCCGAATAATATTAACC
>JBJMLT010000572.1:0-2921 GCA_045805165.1 Flavisolibacter sp. | reverse complement strand
TGTAATTGTATTAGAGGCTGGTTGCTGGGCTGCCTGTTTTTCTGTTGTTGCTTGCTGGCTAGAGCCTGGCAGAGATTGCATCGGCTGCTGTTGAGGCAGTTGGCTAAAAGAAGCAGCGGGCATAGAAGCTGCAACCATCTGAGTTATATGTTCTTCTTTTTGTTTTATAGTTACTTTAAAATCTTTCTGCTCGATCGTTACTTCACCTATATTCGAATCGTTGACTAGTTTTATCAACTCCTGAATTTGTTTAAAATCCATTTGTTTCAATTTATTTTGATTTTGGTTAAACAGGTTGGCTAAGATAGGAAACTAAAAGAACTAGGATTATTAGATTTTAAGGATTAATAAGAGATTGAAAAGATATTAAGTTTCAATGTGAGGTATCTGATTTTCCTATATAATCCAGCTAATCCTATAAATCTTAGTTCTATTTAACTCTTTCTACATACTCTCCGGTCTTTGTATTAATGCGGATCATTTCTCCTTCATTAACGAACAAAGGTACCATTACGTTAGCTCCAGTTTCTACTTTTGCGGGCTTTAAAGTTCTGGTAGCTGTATCACCTTTCATTCCTGGTTCACTGTAAGTAACCTGTAAAACTATCTTATCTGGTAATTCAACACTCATGGGTGTATCTGTTTCTGTATTGATCAATACAGAAACCTGCTGACCATCTTTAAGAAATTGAGGTGCATCTACCAGGCCTTCCTGAACAGCTATCTGTTCGAAGGTTTCATTGTCCATGAAATTATAGCCCTGATCATCTTTATATAAAAACTGGTATTCTTTTCTTTCTACGCGAACAGGATAAATAGTATCTCCGCTGTTCCATGTTTTTTCAATGGTGCGGCTATTATCCACACCCGCTAATTTCGCCCACACTTTTGCTGCTGCACGGGCAGTTTTATTTTCACCAAATTCTACTACTTTGTATAGACTACCGTCCAGCTTAATGATCAAACCACGGCTGATGTCTGCTGTAGATGCCATAAATAAAATAAGATTTTAAACGATTAGAGGCCGCAAAAGTAAAGTAAAACAGGCAAATGCCTTCTTTACAATAGATTATATATACCTGTTTTAAATTGTTAAAAACAGATTGATTTAAAGGTTAAAGAGTAGTTTTTATACTAATAATACCTGCTTTTTTTATTTTATTTGTCTAATGAAGCTGTATTTATTATTAGGATTAATTATAATGCAATTAGGTGTGGGTGCACAGAATACTGAATTCTCTCAGCCACCATACAAGCGTTTTCCTACACCGCCTCCTATTCAGATACTATTAAGCGATAGCACCACTTTATATACTAAATCCCAGCTTCCAGAGAACAAGCCGATCCTATTTATGTTATTTAGTCCGGAATGCAGCCATTGTCAACATGAGACTGAAGAACTCATTGCTCATAAAGAAGAATTTAAGGACATCCATATTGTAATGATCACATTCAAGCCTCTGTGGGAAATGAAGGACTTTATTGAAAAGTATAAGCTTGCCGACCTACCAAATGTGGTAGTTGGAAGAGATATTTATTATACTACTCCGTCATTTTATAACATTCACAACCTGCCCTTTCTTGCAATGTATGATAAGAAAGGAAACCTTATCGATACGTTTGAAGGAACCTTGCCGATAGAAAATGTTTTGAAGATCTTTACCAGCAAGGCGGTGGAGTAATTGGGTTGATGCAATGAGATTATTTGATCGTTTTGAGGACGTCGTTCATGTTGCGAACAGCATCAGCACTTTTATTGAATGCGGCCTGCTCTTCTGAGTTTAGCTTGTAATCAATGATCTTCTCCCAGCCATTTTTACCAATAGTTACAGGAACACCCAGGCAGATATCTTTCTGGCCATATTCTCCATCAAGGGATACGCAGCAGGAGAACAATTTCTTTTCATCTCTTACTATGCTTTCAACCAATGCAGCGCCCGCAGCACCGGGAGCATACCATGCAGAAGTTCCTATCAATTTGGTCAATGTTGCACCACCTACCATTGTATCAGCAACTATTTGCTTCTGTTGATCGGCAGATAAGAAATTAGTTACGGGAACACTATTCCATGTGGCAAAGCGAATCAATGGGATCATAGTTGTATCTCCATGTCCGCCGACAACAATTGCATTAAGATCGTTTGGGGAGCAGGAAAGTGCCATGCTCAGATAACATTTGAAGCGTGCACTATCTAATGCGCCACCCATACCAATGATTCGATTTTTTGGTAATCCGGTAGCTTTTAAAGTTAAATAGGTCATCGTATCCATAGGATTACTGATGACTATAATAATAGCATCGGGAGAATTCTTTAATATATTTTCAGCAACACCTTCTACAATATTTGCATTGGTTCCAATAAGTTCTTCACGGGTCATGCCTGGTTTGCGCGGGAGCCCGGATGTAATTACTACTACCTTTGAGCCTGCAGTTTTACTGTAATCGTTAGAACTTCCAGTGATTTTAGTATCAAATCCTAATAAAGCAGCTGTTTGTGTCATATCAAGCGCCTTTCCTTCTGCAAGTCCTTCCTTAATATCCAATAAAACAAGCTCCTGGCACAATTCCTTTCTTGCTATGTTATCGGCCACTGTTGCACCAACTGCTCCGGCCCCTACTACTGTAACTTTCATTGATAATGTATTTAGGTGTAAGAAATATTTTGCCGCAAAAATAGGTAATTGGGTTTGAGGATTGGAGTTTGAAGTTTACAAGTTGAATAGTTAACAAGTTGACAGGTTGACAAGTTGACTGGAAGTTGGCTTATAGTTGGCTTTGAGTTGGCTTTGATATGGCTTTGAGTTGGCTTTGGTACGCTTTAAAGAGAGGAGGAAGGGGAAATGTAAAAGGAAAAATGAAAAAAGGAGATCTTTATTTATTAGTTTTCCTTCTTTTTTTATTAGGGTTCAAAAATACAAAT
>JBJMLT010000571.1:0-3635 GCA_045805165.1 Flavisolibacter sp. | reverse complement strand
TTATTATATGACAGGTCATATTCAAATTTCCAATTTGCATTCTCTATCCGCTTTTGCATGACCTTAGGATGGGTTCCTATATATTTCTGAAGTGCATCTATTTGGGAATAATCAAATGTTCCTGAATAAAGCTTCTCATCTTTGAAATCATTTCCTGACCAATACCTGCTAAAATCCCTGCTTTTTGCATACATGGCCTGAGGCTCCCGCACCCATCCATAATGATGTATATAAGCATTTAAAAGCTTGACTCTCAGCTTCTGATTATCTCCTTTGCGAAACCCCTGGGCGTCGCGATAGGCATAAATGGATTTATCATTTTTAATAACACGTATCTCATTACGGTACCACCTTGAAGAAGTGCCTATGTAATCATAAGAACCATAAAAATGGTAGTATTTAAATAATAGTCCATCTACTTTGCTTTCATCTTTCCATTTTACCATTGCATTATAAACTTCATCATAATAACTATCATGAAGTACCTCGTCCGCCTGAATATAAAAGCACCAATCACTCTGCTTTCCTATTGCCTGGAAGGCTTTGTCAGTTTCTACAGCAAGTACTCTTCCTCCTTCGCGCAGGTTATCATCCCAAACTGTATCGAGGATCTTAATCTTTTGAGGATCTATTGAAGCTACAAGAGATCTTGTATCATCTTCAGAATTACCCACCGCCACTATTATCTCATCACAAAGAGGAAGTATTGATTGTAAAGATTCAACGATCGGGTATTGAAATTTAATAGCATTTTTTACAAAAGAAAAGCCAGACACTTTCATGCCTATTAAGTTATGGCATCTTCTTCTTTTGTTATTCCAAATTTTTCTGGCCGCATTTGAGGAAAGAGTAGCACATCCTGTATTGAAGGCTGATTGGTAAGTAACATACACAACCTGTCTATACCTATGCCAATCCCTGAAGTCGGGGGCATTCCATATTCAAGAGCTCTTAAAAAATCATAATCTATATACATAGCCTCTTCATCACCTCTTTCCATCAATTTCACCTGTTCTTCAAACCTTTCCCTTTGCTCTATTGGATCATTTAATTCAGTGTAGGCATTGGCTATTTCTTTTCCATTTACAATCAATTCAAAGCGCTCTACCAAACCAGGTTCAGTTCTGTGCTTTTTTGTAAGCGGACTCATTTCTACAGGATAATCTATAATAAATGTTGGCTGTACATAATGATCTTCGCATTTCTCACCAAAGATCTCATCGATCAGCTTTCCCTTACCCATAGATTCATCTGTCTGTATATTTAATTTTCTGCACAGATTGCGAAGATCTGTTTCATCCATATTGCTTACATCAAAGCCAGTATGTTCTTTTATTGAGTTATAAATAGAGATCCTTTTGAAAGGAGGACGAAATGATAATATTGTATTTCCGGAAGGAATATCTGTGCTTCCACAAACATCTATACAGGCTTTTTCAAGCAGTCTTTCAGTAACATTCATCATCCATAAATAATCCTTATATGCGGTATAAAATTCGAGGATAGTAAATTCGGGATTATGTGTCCGGTCCATACCCTCATTTCTAAAATTGCGGCTGAATTCATATACCCAATCAAAACCTCCTACAATAAGACGCTTCAGATACAATTCATTGGCAATCCTTAAGAAAAAAGGAACATCCAATGCATTATGATGGGTAATAAAAGGACGTGCAATTGCTCCCCCCGGAATGCTTTGAAGAACGGGAGTATCCACTTCCAGGGCGCCATGATCATTCAAGAAATCCCTCATGGAATTGATAAGCTTTGTGCGCTTTATAAAAGTTTCCTTAACGGAAGGATTGATCACCAGATCGGCATAACGCTGCCTGTATTTAAACTCAGGGTCTGTTACTGCATCGAACGTTTGACCCTCAGCTTCTTTTACAATAGGTAAAGGCCGAAGGGATTTTGAAAGAAAAGTGAGCTCTTTAACATGTATAGAGATCTCTCCGGTCTTTGTTCGGAAAGCAAAGCCTTTTACACCAACAAAATCTCCTATATCCAGTAGCTTTTTCCATACAGTATCATATAATGAAGTATCCTCTCCCTTGGCCAGATCATCCTTTCGGACATACAATTGAATTCTGCCATGAGAATCCTGCAAAACCGCAAAACTGGCCTTTCCCATATCCCTTACACTCATAATGCGTCCGGCAAGACATATATTATCAAGCTCATCTTTTTTATCATCGGAATAATTACTTTTTATTTCAGTAGAATAATTATTAACAGGATATAAGGCTGGCGGGTAAGGATCTATGCCTAATTTCTTAAGTTCACCGAGTTTTTCTCTTCTTACTATTTCCTGTTCTGATAAATGTTGACTCTGCATTTTTTCAATCTTTCAAAGTGGAGCAAAGGTAGGGATCAATGTGGCAATGTGCCAATGTGGTGATGCGGCAATATGCAAATGTGGAATGGGGCGATAGGAATTATACTGCTTGGGTTAGTAGCACTTGCCAGGCTTCATATACTTTTCCCTGATCAAGTAATTTGGCTGCATACAAATGAAGTTCCTTTTCCATTTCTTTTGGATCTATAGAAAAATATTGAACAATATTCTTAAGGTTTTCATCATCAAAGGAAGGTTCAACCTTCGGTAATTCGTGCACATTGGCTAGCATTCCCAGGTGATTGCCTTTTAAAATAGTGCTGTAACGAATGCTTTCCGGAAGGCTATCCATTCCTATTCCCAACTGTGTATTAGGTTTGGGAACCTTAAATAAATTTTGTTCAGTAACCCTGCAATACCAATCTCCACCTAAACGGGCTACAAGGTCAAACTTTTCCTGGCTGATTTTTTTATCATCCGATAATACGGAATCATCGATATGCAATACAAGAATTTCACAGATCACAATTTGTCCGGAGCCAGCATTATTTCCCAATGATTTTATTTCCATAACACGACATTCCATCTTTGCCAGGCTTTCCTTCACCATTGGAGGCTTAACTATTGTTGCCTTTTCTTTTGTAAAACCAGCTTTTATAAATTCATCTATTCCTTTCGGATATTCACAGCTTGCCAAAGAAGTCTGCTGTACCATATTATAGTTAACAATATTAATCACTACCTCAGGAACTTCTTTTACATTCTCTAAACTATGCTTTGTGGTATTATCTCTCACTCTTCTTGAAGGAGAAAAGATCACAACAGGCGGATTGGAAGATACCATATTGAAAAAGCTGAAGGGACTTAAGTTTACCAATCCATTATTATCTATTGTAGAAGCAAAACAAATAGGTCTAGGTGCTATAACGTGTTGTAAATAGTATTGCCGGTCGGCAATGCTCATTTGATCCAGTTGAAAAATCATAAGAAGCAAATTTCACTAAAACATGATAAAATAAGATTGAACCTTTTAAACCTGCTTCTAACCGTTGATAACAATTTTAGATTTCTATGTAACAAGTTAGGATGTACATTCGTTTTACGAAGGATTTCGTTTACCATAAACCATTATATGAAGGATATGAGAAAAGTATTAACAATTACCACATTTGGGTTAATGACAGTATTATTTAGCTATGCCCAGCAAAAGAAAGAAGCAAATCATGAAACTATCGAGGGCAATGGGAAAATTGTGACTAAAGACATTCCCGTACAGGCATTTGATGAACTAAAAGCAAAC
>JBJMLT010000570.1:0-5880 GCA_045805165.1 Flavisolibacter sp. | reverse complement strand
TCCAATTGGCAGTAAACAGGTATCAGTTGATATTAGTCCATTACCAAATGCAAATCCTGATATTCCGTATACGTCCGGCCAATTCCTGTAAAAATTTATTCCTTCATTGCAAAACCGTAGAAATTTAGGATGCGTAATAAGATCGTCTTCAAGAACAATGATGCTTCCATGACTTTCTGCAATAACGTTTACTGTTTCAATTACTGATCTGGAAAGTCCTCTATTATTCTCTTCTTCCTTTATTATTACTTCAGCACACCATTTCTTTTCCCTGACAATTTTTCTAACCGCATTTATTCTTTGCTTCATCTCCTCTATAGCATCCGGCTTAGGTCCGTCGCACTGTATATAAAGCAGGCTATCGCTTGCAAGTTCATTTTTGCTAAGCGCTTCCAGTGTTTGCAACGTATGCTCCGGCCTGTTATATACAAACAGCACTATCGGTGCTAAATCGCTCTGCATATTTTAAGGATTGTTCCCAGAAAAAAGGCATCAGTGATATCCATGCCTTTTCGCCTGATTTATAATTCGCTTCGGGTGCATTGATCACTTTTTCTACATTGGCCTTTACTTCATTCGCGGAAATAATGTGAGACTGATTAAATTCCCTGCTGTGCATCAGGTCATGGATCCAGCCTTTAAGGCTGCCCCGAAGCCAGTCAGCAAACGGTGTATTGAAGCCTATCTTATCTTTTCGGTAAACTATATCATTAGGAATAAGATCCTTCATGGCATCCCTTACTATTGCTTTCGTAAACCCATTCCTTACTTTGGAAGAAGAGGGAATTGAAAAGGCAAACGATACAATGCGGTGATCCAAAAACGGCATGCGTATTTCTACACCATTGATCATGGAATACCGGTCGTAATTCCTTAATAAAGTAGGTAGTATGGTTATGAAAGATGATTCGTACAGCTTATCTGATAAGGAAGTGCCATTTCCATTCATCCGTTTTTTGGCTTGTTGCCTGAAATGGTAAAATGTATGCTTCCAGCTGGATAGTTTATCATTAGGTTCCTTGATCCCCTCAAGATAGGTTTCTATCGTTTCATTCATTTTCCAGATGTTTGGAAAATCATCATGCATCTTATAAATAATATCGAATGGATAGCCACCGAATAATTCATCACTTCCGTGTCCATCCAGTGTAACTATGATCCCTTTATTTCGCACTTCTCCATAAAGCTGAACAAAAGGAATAGGAGAGGTTATATATAATTCTTCAAATTGGTAGGAATAATAAGAAAGTTGTTCAATGCTTTTTAATGGATCAATCGTAAGGTAGGTAGCATTAATGCCAAGGTTATCTACTACTTTTTTTGCATAAGAAGTTTCGTCTATGGCGGATCCGGGAAAGCTGGCTATAAAGGCATGTTGCCAGTCTTTATTATAATCTCCTGCCTCAATCGTTTTTGAAATGTGCGCCATCGTACTGATTGTTGCGCTGGAATCCAATCCACCACTAAGCGCTGTTCCAACGGGTACATCACTGCGCATGCGTATTCTGCAGGCATCAATAAATAATTCCCTGAATTGTTCTACCTGATCATCATAATTTGCCGGCACCTTTATGAGATTTTCTTCCGGCTTCCAGTATTTTTCAATTTTTAAACTTTCCTTGTATATGCCATTAGAACCGGCAGGAAAGCGGTGAATATTTTTAATAAGGCATTTAGGAGTGGATTCGTAAGCAAATACATTTTGCTTGGCCAGGTTAACCGTATCCCAGTCAATTTCCACTTTATCCAATAACGGATACAATGCTTTCATCTCAGAAGCGAAAGCAAATCCATATTTGGTATAAGCGTAAAACATTGGTTTCTTGCCCATACGGTCGCGACTAAGGAATAAAGTTTTTTCCTTTTTGTCCCAAATGGCGAACGACCACATGCCATTGAACTTTTTTACGCACTCAGTACCCCATAAGGCATAGCTATGGAGCAATACTTCTGTATCGGATGTGGAATGAAAATGAATGCCTTTCTTTTCAAGCTCTGTTTTTAATTCAACATAATTATAGATCTCTCCGTTAAATATAATAACGAACCGCTCCGCTAATTCCATTGGTTGCTTACCGTTTTCGGAAAGATCAATAATGGATAATCTTCTATGACCCAGCATTATACTGTCATCAGACCATATGCCCCATCCATCAGGACCACGGTGAGAAATGGTATCAAGGCATTTTTGAAATGCAGGTTTTTCAATCTTTCCAACAAGTCCAAGTATACCGCACATTTAATTTACCTCCTTCTTATAGGTTCCTTTTAATCTGCCCATCTGAAAATAAAAAGGTCCCAGCGTATCCAGCAAATAATTCTGATAATAATATGGTTGCTTACTGAACAATTTTTTAATGTTTACACAGGCTCCCTTTATAAGTTCTTTAATTATATATATTCTCGTTCGCAGGCTTTTATCTTTTTGAGTAGGTTCCAGATTAAATGTTTTCCAATAATCCCTGCCTGTAGCAAAATTGCTTTTTAATAACCATTTTACGGAAAGCTTATAAGGTTGTACGTAATGGTCTATTTGAAGTTCGGGATCAAAGCCTATGATAAATCCTTTTTCTTTTGCCAGTTGCTGTATGTAGGTTTCTTCACCATAAGATATATTGCCTCCTTTCATTCCTATTTCAGTCGCAAAGCCTCCTAATTGTTCTAATATGTTTTTCTTCCACACCATGTTTCCACCATCCATGTACCTGTCTTTTAATTCACCCGTTTCCTTTTGTTTGGACCGGTTGGTTCCAAAATCATCTGATATCCATTTGGGTCGTTTCACAGTATACCAGGCATTATAAACACCACCAAAACAATCAAATGAATAATTAGCAATGATCCATAAAGCCCTTTCTACATAGTTTGAATGAATAATGGCATCATCATCTACATATGCTACCCAATCATATTTCGATTCTTTATATCCTCTGTTCCTGGAATAGCCTAAACCTTGTTTACCTTCAAAAATGTATTTGAAGTGAGGGTTCCTGTCAGTAAATTTTTGAACAATCTGTTTTGTATCATCACGGGAATTATTGTCTATAATTATCACTTCAAATAATCCCTTTTCAAAGGTCTGTTTTTCTAAAGAATGTAAGCAATGTTCAAGCAGGTCGCATCTATTATATGTGCAAACTACCACGCTCAGTTGCATCAACAGCTAGTCACTTTTTGTTTTGCGAAATAGCCAGGTTTGATAAACCGGGATAGCAGGAGCATTTTCGGCCGGTTTTTCAAGTAGCTGATCTTTTCGTATTTCAGTAAAACCATTTTCAGAAAATATCTTTCTTATTTCATCTTCGCTCATCCAGGCTTCTATGGGCTGGTTAGGAGGTAAATAAGTGCTCCATTCATCCCAGGCTTCCTTCCTTGGAGTAGTTATAATTACGTAACCATCTTTTTTTACAAGCCGGGAGCTTTTTTCAACGAAATCATTTTTTTGGTCTTCAGGCACATGCTCGATCACTTCAGAGCTTACAATAACATCAAATCGTTCGTTATATCCTTGGGCCAGCAGATCTTCCGCCCGTCCTGCGTTAAGGTTCAACCTTGGGAATAACCTCTTGCCGAATTCAACAACTTTTTTTACTGGTTCAATTCCCATTACTTTTCCAAAAGAAGATAGCTGGTTAGATAGCCACCCCCTTCCACAACCAAGATCAAGTATCTCCAGGCTCTTTTTGTTTTGCTCTTTTTCCTTTTCAATACCGGCGCAGAAATCCATATAGGATTTAATGGCACCCCAGCGAAGCGCTTCATCTAAATTCATAGTTGAAGTACTCCAGGCAGGATCTTTTGTAAATAAGTACTCGTAATGCTCCTCTTCAGTTTTAAATTCAGGAGGTTTGGAGATGCCCTTTGGTCTAAATAACTTTCTGTAAAGTCTCCTTAACATAGTTATTTTTTAAGATTGAATAATGATTTCCTTCCATTATTCATAGGGCTACGGTACGTCTAATGACTTCTTGACTAATTGACTAAATGACTCAGCGACTAACTGTCTTAATGACCAAATTCCCATTCACATTCCGGCACCACGATCCCTTCATCTTTCACACTTCTGTCAATATATTGGGCCATGTTATTTACTGTAACGGATAAGCAATTGGATTTATGGAAAAGAGTATCTCCTTTCCCATCATTGAACCAGATGGATATTGTATAACTTCCATCTACCAGTTTTGGACTTTTAACCTTTATTAATATCTCTCCGGACTTTTTAGGTTCTCCGAATTCAATGATTCCAAGTTTTATAGGGTTAGCGCCTGTTATAGGATCTCCCAATTCATTGTGTATCACAAATCCTAAATTGGGTTGCCTTATAAGCGTGTCATGTGAATATACTGCTTTTATAAATATTTCATCACCCCGCTGATAAGCTTCCAATCTTCTGATCACTTCATCTTCAAATGTTATTTCACTTTCACTGTTGAAATTGAATTTATTATAGTTGGCTATAACATGGTCTACATTCCCTTCATCAATTATTTTTCCATATTGCATAAGAAGTGCGCTGTCGCATAAATTGGATATGGCACCCATATTATGGCTTACAAATAGAACGGTCCTTCCATCATTGCGACTTACATCCTTCATTCGCCCCAGGCATTTTTTCTGAAATTCAGCATCGCCAACAGCCAGCACTTCATCTATGATCAAAATCTCAGGTTCCAGGAAAGCGGCTACTGCAAAAGCCAGGCGGACATACATTCCGGAAGAATATCTTTTTACCGGCGTTTCAATATATCGTTCTACTCCCGCAAAATCAACTATCTCATCAAATTTGCTCTTGATCTCTGTTTTTGTCATTCCTAATATGGCGCCATTAAGGAAGATATTTTCCCTGCCGGTTAATTCAGGGTGAAATCCTGTTCCAACTTCCAGCAGTGAAGCAATTCGGCCTCTCAATTTTATCTTGCCTGTAGTGGGAGTTGTAACTTTTGAAAGAATTTTGAGTAAAGTAGATTTCCCGGCTCCGTTTCTTCCTATGATTCCAAGTACCTGGCCCTGCTTCACTTCAAAGCTGATATCTTTTAAAGCCCACACATATTCATTATCTGATCTTGTAGTACGGTCATTGGTCTCACCAACAACAGAAAATGGATCTTCCTTTCCCATAATACGCGCATACCACCTGTTCAGGTCATGGCTCAATGTTCCAGTCCCAATCTCACCAAGCCTGTAAAGCTTCCCCACCTCCTCTATCTTAATAACCGTCTCACTCATAAATATCAAATTTCAAATTTCAAATCTCAAATCAAACCGTATCCGTAAAGCTTTTCTCAATCTTGTTAAAAACAATCGCACCTGTACACAACAAAATAATCGCGAACACCGAACTGTAAGCCAGGTAGCTCCATTTAAAAATACCAGAACCCAGAAATGCGTATCGGAAGCTTTCAATTATAGAGCTCATTGGATTAGCTAAGATCAACCACCTGTATTTTAAAGAAATACTTGATAAGGGATAGATTACCGGAGTTGCAAACATTAATAGTTGAATCCCGAAGGTCAGTAAATAGATCAGGTCACGGTATTTGGTAGTCAGCGCACTGATGATCATCCCAAACCCTAAGGCCAGGATTCCCATTATAACCATCAGCAAAGGAGTTAAAGCAATGTACCAGTTGGGATGAAGGGAATTGCTTCTTAACAGATAGTATAACCAAACGGCAAAAAACAATCCGAATTGAATAAAGAAGCGCACAAGGTTGGCTATTACAATGGAAAAAGGCATTGTAAGCCTCGGAAAATACACCTTACCAAACATTTGCGCATTATCTCTGAATACAGTGGCTGTTTTAGTAAGGGTCTCTGAAAAATAATTCCAGAAAGTAACTCCGGCTAAATAAAATACCATCATTGGCATGCCTTCAG
>JBJMLT010000569.1:0-9517 GCA_045805165.1 Flavisolibacter sp. | reverse complement strand
TATTCAACGAAGTTCGCCTGCGCATGCAAAATTTACCACGACGCATATAATAAGTATGATCGCCAACAGTTGCGGACATCCTGTAAAATTTAAGTACGTTGAATATATAGTTTGATCTTTTGTTCATAGAGTTTGATTGTGAAGGCAAATGTATATTTCAAAACCGTTCGCGTTTTACCGTTTTGTGCCGTTTTTTACCGCTGTTTCCGTAGGAGCTAAGAGAGAAAAGGTTAGGAAAGAGAAAAAGAGGGGTGGGTTAGGATTTTAATCAGGTTGATTTAGGCTTTTATTAATTATTAATTAATAATTATTAATTATTTGAAGGGGGGGGATTAGTTGGGGCGCTTAATGAAGGATGGGTTATAGTAGGCTCAATGTTGGCTTTGGGTTGGCTTTGTAATGAAGTATGTACGCGGTAAATCGCTGATCGCTGATTTTTAGATGGTTGATTTTTGGGTCGTTGATCTTAAGATAGTTGAATTTTGGGCGAATTGATTTAAATATATAAAGATGCCTATTAAGTTTTGATAATATGCAATTCTAACATTTTTATACAAATGAAAATTAGCACATTAATGTTAATTGATAGTTTTGCTTTAAGTATAAATAGGAATGTTATGTTACTTTTTTCTTACCCTAACTAAGCAAGATAAGTTAAGATCAAATTGACTATCGATAACGACAAATAATTAACAGATATGGCCCTAAAAAAAGTAGCTCATCATGCAGAATTAATAAAAGCAGCAAAAGAAGCCGATGCAGAAGGAGAATTGGCAAAGGCCGCGGCACTTTATTCGGATGCTCTTAAGCAGCATCCATTAGATCAGCATTCTTATGAGAGGCTTATGATCCTTTACCGAAAACTAAAAAAACCAAAAGAAGAATTAAAAGTGATCGATCAGGCGCTTAAAGTATTTCAGGAACATTACGACGAAATACCAAAAAAACTGCAAACACAAAATCCAAAAGCTGCACAGTTAAGTAAATCTCTTTTAAAATCTCTAACTGGTAAAAGCAGCGCTAAAAGCCTGTCTTACTATCCGGAATTCATTTATAAATGGAAAGCGAGGAGGAAAAGGGTTGAGAAATTGACTCAAGGATAATTGATTTAAAGGAATTGTTGAATGCTATCGCATTTGATGATTCAGGATTGACGATTAAAATATTTCCTTAAAAATTCTTTCTTTGAATCATGGAAGCTTGAAACCATTCCTATTTTATGAAGCGTATATATATAGACCCATGCGAGGTCTAATTGAAAAGGCAGAAAGCCCGCTCTAGCACTACCTGGGTACAGATGATGATTGTTATGCCATTCACCTGAAAAGATGCCCGGTCTGGACTGATTAATAGATAAATTACTTCGGTCAAAATCTACTCCATCGACATGTTTCACTTCACCTTTCCCATGGCCTGTATAATTAAAAGCACGCACTAAAATGAACCAAAGCATGGCTGCACTAAACATACCTGTAGCGGCAGCATGTCCACCCAACAGGTAAAATATAATATACCACATCGTCCAGTTTAAAAGCCAAAGACTAATAGTGTAGAATGGACTAGCAATTGAGCCCCACTTTAAGTATTGTTTATAGCTGTTCATACGAACGCCAGTATGCTTAAGAAATTTAGAAGCTTTAGTATAATCTGCTTCATTCAATTGCTTATTTATGCTTTGATGGTTGACATCTGACAACATGCAATACATGAAGCCGGCATTTGGATTATAGGGATCACCAGGCTTATCGGATTTAGCATGATGAACATGATGGGATACTACGTATATTTCTTCCGGGAAGGTTTTCAGTACAAGGTTCTGAGTTAATATTCTCCATAAGGGATGACTGAATGTAAATGATCTATGGGTACAAAACCTATGAAACCAAATGGTGCCATGCGTACTCATGATGATCATGCTATAAATAAAACAGCATATAAAAAGTTTGATCGAAATGTATTTGATAAGAAAAACTACAAAGAAAGGTAGCATGCTGATGGCCATTACCCAGCTGATCAGGGATATCCAGTTCCTTTTATTTCTAAAAATATTGATGCGGGAAAAAGCTTCTTTGAATAGTTGTCTTTTTGTAGGAATTATGAGTTCATCTTTTTCATTTTTCCATCCATAGGATGGAGTTTGTAGGATATTGTCTATAAAGGCCATAAAAGGTTATACGGATTTCCCTGATTTTTTAGATTTATATTAAAATATGTAAGGTGTGGAAAAACCGTATGTATCTATCCTTAGTATATTTTTCAGACTGCCGCTGGAATTGAAAGATCAAATTTCAATGAAGATAATACATAAAACCTGCAATGTTAAGCTTCTACCCAATAATCCACTGTTAATTAACCTTTAGTTTTTTCAGTCCATAGTCCACAGACTTCTGTTTTCAATTTAATAAAATAATAAGAATTCAAAACCATAAGCATGCCATCCACAACGTCACATCGAATTTCGTAACTTACTATAAAAGATGTTATGACCTCACGCCGTCACTTTATTCGCCAGGTTTCTATGTCAGCGCTTGCTGTCCCTCTCATGCCTATGTATGGATTGGAAAATTGCAATAATACAGATCAGGGAAAGATATTACGTGTTGCCATTATGGGCTTAGGTAGTTATGGTACACGAGTAGCTGAGGCCATGCAATCCTGTAAAAGGGCAAAGCTGGTTGGAGTAATTAGTGGCACACCATCTAAAATAAAGAACTGGCAGGCAAAATATAATATTCCGGAAAAGAATTGTTACAACTATCAGAATTATGATAGTATAAAGGACAATCCCGATATTGATGCCGTATACGTTATTTTACCTAATGGCTTGCATCATGATGCCGTTATTCGTGTGGCCAAAGCAGGGAAGCAGGTAATTTGCGAAAAGCCAATGGCTTTAAATGCAAGAGAAGGACAGGAAATGGTAGATGCCTGCAAAAAAGCGAATGTAAAATTACTGGTAGGATACCGAATGCACTTCGAGCCAAAAACACTGGAAGTAATTCGAATGCGGAAAAATGGAGAATTTGGGAAAATATTATTCTTCCAGGGATTAAGCGGATTCACCATTGGCGATCCTACACAATGGCGATTGAACAAGCAATTAGCAGGTGGTGGTTCGTTAATGGATATTGGCATTTATTCGATTAATGGCTCCAGGTATATGATTGGAGAAGACCCAATATGGGTAACAGCACAAGAAACAAAAACAGATCCTGTAAAGTTTAAAGAAGGAGTAGATGAAACCATACAGTTTCAATTAGGCTTTCCCGGTGGTGCGGTTGCCTCATGCCTTTCAACTTACAGCATGAATAACCTCGATCGCTTTTTTCTGAATGGCACAGAAGGTTATGCAGAGATGATGCCTTCTACTGGTTATGGGCCAATAATGGGACATACCCATAAAGGAGAATTAAATCAACCTATTGTTACACATCAAACCGTGCAGATGGATGAAATGTCCGCTATCATCTCCGATAATAAACAACCCGTAGTTCCCGTAGATGGTGAAGAAGCTGTAAAAGACCTAAAGATTATCGACGCAATATATGTTGGAGTACAGTCGAGGAATAAGATAGAGTTGAAGCTTTAATCAATTTCATGTTAATAATATGTACAGTATAATAATTTAAAAAGTCATACGTTTTATCTTATACTGTATGAGGCGGTACTATTCAAAAATTAAATATGCATTTATGAAAAAGTTACTTCTTTTAAGCATGATTCTGATTGTATTTGTTTCATCCAAAAGCTTTGGACAGTCACAAGAACAACAGAATAGAAATAAAGACCAGAAAGAATGTGTAAAAGATCATCAGGATCAATTAAATAACGAAACTGACCTGGATGATGATTGTCAGGATATGTGCGATGATCAGATGGATATGAATTATGATGAATCAGATCTGGAAAATGATGAAATGGACCTGAATGATGTTCAATCGGATATGGACAATAATCAGGAAGATATCAATTATGATCAGGAAGATTTTGATAACGATCATTCATACATGGACAATGATGAAGATAATAATTTAGATGATCAAAGTGAATCAGATGAAAATGATGATGTCGTTTATATTTAATGAGTAAGCATTATAAATAAATAAAGGATGGTTCTAACGACCCATCCTTTATTTATTTAATACCCTTTTATTTCGTCTCCGGTCTTCTATATCTGATTGGTGGTGGTGGTTCTTTCTTTAATTCTATTCCCTGAGCCGGCATTAAATTCATTGCTTCTTTTACTGCTCTTTCCAACTGCGGATCTTTCCCTTCAATTACTTGCTTTGGATCCATAAATACTTCTATGTCTGGTTCTATTCCCTGACCTTCTACTGCCCAGTTTCCATTTGTATCAAAGAATCCACCTCTGGGTGCAGTCATAAAGCCACCATCCATTAGTAATGGGGTGTCCCATATTCCTACTAATCCTCCCCATGTGCGAGTACCAACAAGAGGACCTATCCCTGTTTTCCTGAACATATAGGGAAGCATGTCTCCACCTGAGCCTGCATTTTCATTTATGATCATGACTTTAGGCCCCCATATTGCTGCATCAGGCGCTGTCCATACCTTATGTCCTTCCACACGATTATTAAAATAACCCAACAATTTTCTATTCATTACATCGATCATATAGTCTGCGATAGAGCCACCCTGGTTATAACGTTCATCTATAACTGCTCCTTTCTTATCTATTTGAGAAAAATAATAACGATTGAAATATTCGTATCCAGCTCCTGCGGTATTGGGCACATATACGTAAGCGAGCTTTCCTGCTGAAAGTTCCGCTACTTTTTTCCGATTGCCTTCTACCCATGCGCGCACTCTTAACTCTCTATCATTAGCAACGGGAACAACGGTAACCAAATGTGATCCTTCCATGGCAGGTTTTTCATTCAACCTTATCTTGATCTGTCTTCCAGCAGTTCCTTCAAACAAACTATAAATATTATCTTTTGCAGATAATGGTCTTCCATCAACTTCCAAAAGATATTCGCCTTCTTTTACATTGATGCCAGGGCCACTTAAAGGAGATCGGAGATTTGGATTCCAGTTCTCTCCGGAATAAATCTTTTTGATCTTGAAATAACCATTGTCTGCCTGGTAATCTGCTCCGAGTAAACCAACAGGCAAGGTTTTTACTTCAGGATAATCACCTCCAAATACGAATGAATGCCCAATAGAAACTTCCCCTCCTATGAATTCAAGAATATAATTCAGATCTGAACGATGCTTTACATGGGCAACCCATGGCTTGTACCAGTTATATACTTTATCCCAAGGAGCTCCATGTACATTATCAACATATAGAAAGTCACGCTGGAATCTCCATCCTTCACGATAAATCTGTTCTGCTTCTTTTGCAGGATCTACATAAACTTTCATACCATCAGTTGCAATCTTTCCATCGCCAGGCTTGGCTGGTGCAATTGTTCCTGTTATAAACCAGTTAGGTCCGGACCTATATAAAAATGTTTTTCTGTCGAAGCTGGTCTGTGCTTCTGAAACTCCTTTTACAAATTCTGTGTTCTTTAATTCTTTTAAATTATACTGGTGAATTGTAAGTCCCTGCTCATTGGGAATTTCTTCCGAAATGAATATCACTCCTTCAGGCCCCTGTATCAACCCGGCATAATTTCTCTGAGGAATATTCACAGCAACTATCCTTTGATCAATACCATCAAAATCAATCTTCACTTTTACTCCCGATGGTTTTCCTGTAACAGCTTTCACTGTATCACCTGTTTTCTTAGTGACAAGCACCGGTTTTTCGGATGGTGCTGCAGTTTCATCATCGCTCTTAGATTCCAAAGGCGAAGGAATATCTTTTGATAATACTGCAATATATAAAGCACGTGTAACCGGGAAATTATAGCTACTCATATCGAGCCAGCCAACGCCTAATCCATAATCTGTACTTGCAAGGAAATAAAGATATTTACCACTTTCATCCCATTTCGGATCTATGCAATCACTCATGCCATCAGTTAATTGATTAGTCGCTCCCGTTTCCATATTATAGATCTTAACGGCTTTAAACTGGTTATCCATGATCTGCACATAAGCAATGTATTTGCTGTCTGGCGACCAGGATGGCTGTAGCGTTCTGTTGGGATGTCCATAATGATCTGTGGCAATTTTTTTCAATTCGCCATTAGCAACATCAATAACCCATAAATTATAATCCGTATCAGTAAATGCAATGGATTTTCCATCGGGTGACCAGGAAGGGAAATAATAGAATTTCTTATTAGGAATAGTATAAGCTTTTGCAGGTTTAAGTCCTTCCTGATCTCCAATCATTAATTGATATTCTCCACTTACATCTGAGAACCAGGCTATCTTTTGTCCATCCGGTGACCAAGCCGGATAACGATCAGCAGCCCCTGTTGATCTTGTGATATTTCGCCAGTCGCCATGCTCTTTAGGAACAGTAAATATTTCTCCACGGTATTCAAATATTGCTCTTTTACCGGTAGGAGAAAGACTTGCATTCATAAGAGAAGAAGAAACTACATTATTCCATCTTGCCCTGCTATAGTTCATATCTCCAGTTGCATGTATTTCCAGTTGCTTTGATCTTCCAGACGATATATCCAATAAATGAAGATAGCCGCCCTGTTCGTATACAATACTTCCATTACTTGCTGCAATATTCTTAACATCAAAATCTTTATGAAAGGTTAGTTGCTTTAATGCCTTTGCCTGAACATTGTAAGACCATACATTTCCTGCATAGTCTTTCTCTGAAATAAAATAGAGTACATCTTTATCCCATGCAGGACAAAAATGTCTTTCATTTTCTGTCCTTGGAGTTTTCTGCGTATCATGGGTTCTCATATCAAATATCCAGATAGGTTGCGCCTGGCCGCCTCTGTAATTTCTCCAGATAGGATCCCACTGCTGGTAAGGTTCATAAGCCATCATTTCTCCGTCTGCAGAAAGACTTCCATTAGAAGCAAAAGGTATTATTAAAGGTTCGGGTGTTCCGCCGGTTACAGATACTTTATAAAATTTTTGAGGATAAGCAGGATTGAATTCTCTTGTTGAAGAAAATATAACTTCTTTTCCATCTGGCGTCCATCCCTGAACGATATCATTTCCCGGATGCCATGTCAAACGTTTTGGATCTCCTCCTTCAATTGGAATAATGTAAACATCGGTATTATTGTCATACTGGCCGGAGAACGCTACCCATTTGCCATCCGGACTCATTTTAGGATTAGTTTCAGAACCCAAAGCAGTGGTAAGGCGTCTGGCTTCACCACCTTCTTTTGAAACTACCCAAAGGTCATCACCGTGTACAAAAACTATATTTTCCTTACTAATAGTTGGCTCACGGAGAAGCATTGTTCCCTGGGCTAATAAATGATTTGAAAATGGGAATAAGCATATCAATACGCTGAAAAGGAAAAAGCGTTTTACAATCGCAGTCATAAGAAGTCTGTTTTAGTTCGACAGAGAAGTTGTTTTGAGATCAGTTAGTTTCAAGGGGAGAAAAATAGCAATATCGTTTGCTATTAGAAAGATACAATAATTAAGAAAACAGATGATTTGAAATATTTGTAAAGTATTACATTGAGCTAATGGCAGAAGTATCATTTAAAGAAAGAATATCGGCATTTGGGAACCTTCCTGAGTTTTTTAAGCTGGTTTGGCAAACCAGTCCTTCCCTGACAATAGCCAACGCTATCATGCGCATCATACGTTCCGCAATTCCCGTGGCTATTTTATATGTGGGTAAGCTAATCATAGACCAGGTAGTTCAATCGGGAAATAATTCCAATGTGTCCCACCTCTATTTATGGCAGTTAATAGCTGTGGAATTTGCATTAGCTATTATTTCAGATGGGTTGGGCAGGGCTACAACTTTGATAGACAGCCTACTGGGAGATCTGTTTTCAAACTATACTTCTATTAAGATCATGCATCATGCATCTACATTAGATCTTGAACAGTTTGAAGATTCTACTTTTTACGACAAGCTGGAAAGGGCAAGGCAGCAAACAATTGGAAGGACCATTTTACTTTCACAGGTATTAAGCCAGGTGCAAGATCTAATTACAATGTGTTTTTTAGCCGCAGGGCTTATATTGTTTAATCCATGGCTTATTGTTCTTCTTTTTATTGCGGTGCTTCCTGCTTTTATTGGTGAATCTTATTTTAATGACAGGAATTATTCATTAAGCAGAAGACAAACCCCTGAACGCAGAGAGCTTGATTATATCAGATATATCGGAGCAAGCGATGAAACAGCTAAAGAAGTTAAAATATTCAACCTTTCAGGATTTTTAATAGACCGCTTCCGACAGCTTTCAGAAAAGTTTTACCTGGATAATAAAAGATTAGCTATCAAAAGATCTTTATGGGGAACTACATTTTCTTTAATAGGCACTGCAGGATATTATGCAGCATATGTTTATATCATTTTTAAAACCATTCAACATAAAATAACCATAGGAGACCTGACCTTTTTGGCAGGATCGTTCCGGCAGCTAAGATCTTTGCTGGATAGTATATTATCACGCTTTACGTCAGTATCGCAGGGAGCAATTTATCTGAAAGACTTCTTCGACTTCTTTAAAATAGAACCTGTAATTAAATTAAAGTCCGAGGCGCGTCCATTTCCTGCGAAAATACAGGCGGGATTTACTTTTGAAAACGTTGGCTTTAAATATACCAATTCAGAACAATGGGCCATCCGGCATTTAAATTTTACTCTTCATGCTTCTGAAAAGCTGGCATTGGTTGGAGAGAATGGAGCTGGAAAAACAACATTGGTTAAGCTGCTTGCCCGACTTTACGATCCTGCAGAAGGAAGGATAATGCTGGATGGCTATGATCTGAAAGAATATGATCTTCTTGATCTTCGAAAAAATGTAGGGGTGATATTCCAGGATTTCATAAGGTATCAAATGACAGTAGCTCAAAATGTATCTGTTGGTAATATTGAAGAAAAAGAAAACAGAGATCTGATAATTAATGCTTCCAAAAAAAGTCTTGCAGATCTTTTAATTCAAAAGCTGCCCAATAAGTATGAACAAGCGTTAGGGAAACGATTTAACCAGGGAGTAGAACTTTCCGGCGGGGAGTGGCAAAAAATAGCTTTAGCGAGAGCCTATATGAAAAATGCACAGTTATTAATACTGGATGAACCTACTTCATCTTTGGATGCGAGAGCAGAATATGAAGTATTCCAAAGATTTGCAGAGTTGACAAAAGGCAAGACAGCAGTATTGATCTCACATAGATTCTCAACAGTAAGGATGGCCGATCGCATTCTTGTTCTTGATAAAGGAGAATTGCTGGAATATGGAAGTCATCACGAATTATTATCCCGTAATGGCCGGTATGCAGAACTTTTTAAACTTCAGGCGATGGGATATCAATGAGGGCAATAAGTCAAAAGTTAAAAGTTAAAAGTTAAAAGTCGTGAATCGTGAATCGTCAATCGTGAATCGTGAATGGTGAATGATCTATGGAAATTCAGACTTTAGCTGACGAGTTTAAATTT
>JBJMLT010000568.1:0-9866 GCA_045805165.1 Flavisolibacter sp. | reverse complement strand
TAAACCCGAATTAAGCACACAGGAAGATATTGGATTTGTTTTTGCTTCAAAATACCTGGTAGTTAATCTGAGCGTATTTTACAATAGAATACAAAACTATATATTCAATCAGCGACTATTATCAGCCAATGGAGATGATTCAATTATTGTGAGTGGCAATCAAACCTATAAATTCCAGCAGGGAAAAGCTGAATTGTATGGTGGTGAAATGAATATTGATATTCATCCAACGAAGAACCTTCACTTTGAAAACAGTATTTCAATTGTATATGGAAATAATAAGCCTGTAGGTGATATTAAACTTGCCAGCAATGCTACATATCTTCCATTTGTACCTCCGTTCCATGGACTTTCTGAATTGCGGTATGATATTAATAATAAGCGCGGTCATTTAACAAATGGATTTATTAAGGCCCAGTTAGTATATTATGCTGCTCAAAATCGTGTTTATAGTGCGGACAATACTGAAACACCTACACCAGGCTATACCCTGTTTAATTTAGGAGCAGGAACAGGGATTACGAACAAAAAAGGTAAAACAGTATTAAGTCTTTCAGTTATTGCGAATAATCTCTTTGATGTTGCCTATTTTAATCATTTAAGCCGGTTAAAATATTTTTATTATTCGCCTAATGATACTGATCCCAACCATGGCATTCATGAAATGGGAAGAAATATTGCTTTGAAGTTAATAGTTCCTCTGTCTTTTGATACGAAAAAATAAATTGAAAATAGAATCGAACTATTAGATCAGATTATTAATTATTTAATTATTTAATTATCTGTTGATCTTTATTTCTGAAATTCTTTTAGGTAGCCATACTTGCATTTCTCCTGAGCCTCTATTGCTCCAGGTATAATACGGTATGGCAGTAATTTTCTGCATACCCGTATGAACACCTGTACCATTTTCATCTATAGATAAAACAGGAGCTATCCCTTCAATCGCTATAACTTTTTCAGACATAATATTTTTTTCTGATGGCTTTAATTCAACATTATCCGGTAAAATAATATTCCAGGCTGTATTATTATTGTCTGCTCCTTCTACACAATAAATAAGCGGCCCTCTTTGTAAAGCCACTCTGTCCTGATCTGCTTTTACTTCAGGTCTGCTAACCACTCTTTTAATATTCATTGGAAAATCCACAGTTACTACATCATTCTTTTTCCATTCCCTTCCAATTACAGCATATCCTTTCTCCATTGTATAATTAACTATTTTGTCATTTACCTTAATGGTGAAATGTGAAGCGGAATCATTCTGAAACTTGTATAATCCTCCGGGCACTTCAGTGCCCGATACCCATCCGGGAATCCGAATATGAACATTAAAGGATGCTTTATTATCTGGTTGTACTTTGATCTGCACATTTCCATTCCACGGATATTCTGTTTGCATGTTCAGGCCAACATTTTTTCCATTTACAAGGAATGAAGTGGAGCTTCCTACAAACAAATTTATCCAGATGCCATTGATGCTATATCCATAAATATAGTTACCGAGAGATTCTATAAGGCGGGCAATGTTTGCAGGACAGCAGGCAGTACCGAACCATTCCTGTCTTGCATTTTTTCCAATAGATGCTAAAGGATTTCCATAAAAGAAATGACTGCCTTCAAGAGAAATTCCATCTAATGCAGCATTATACAAACTCTTTTCAAGAACATCTATATATTTACTTTCACCGGTAAGCATACCCATTCGCTGGTTCCAGAATACCATTCCTACAGATGCGCAGGTTTCACAATAAGCATTCTCATTGGGTAGATCATAATCGTTGGTAAACCCTTCATTACTTCCGGAAGATCCTATGCCACCTGTTAAATACATATTACGGTAAACCACATCTTCCCAAACATTTTTCATTGCATTGACATAGCCTTCATCACCTGTTTGAGCTGCCACGTCTGAAGCGCCGGTATACATATACATGGCTCTAACTGCATGGCCAGTAATTTCTTTCTGTTCTTTTACAGGCTTAACATCCTGCGCATAGGCGGTATCTTTCCAAACTGTCCAGGTATATCCGTGAGCATAGCCGTGGCCCCTTTCGCTTAACAACCACTCTGCCAGATTCAGGTATTTTATATCATTGGTGACCTTGTATAATTTAACAAGGGCGAGCTCTAACTCCTGATGACCAGTTACCCAATGTCTTTTACCCGGGCCAAATAAGCTATCGAAATGATTTGCAAAGCGAATTGCAACATTTAACAGGGTTTTCTTACCTGTTGCATAATAATAAGCAACTGCGGCTTCTATTAAATGGCCGCCATTGTAATCCTCATGCATGCTCATATCTGTCCATCTCTTATCTAATCCGTTTAGGGTAAAGTAGGTATTGATATACCCATCAGAAAGCTGCGCTGCTCTTATCACATCTATCCATTCATCTGCTTTTCTTTCCAGGGCGGAATCCGGATGGTTCTTTAAGGAATAGGCTATCGCTTCAAGAGCTTTATACACATCAGAGTCATCATAGAAAATGCCTTCAAACTTTCCTTTCTTTCTGCCGGCAGCTATTTCAAAATTGCGTATACGTGGGGTTCGAACAGCAGTTTGATCTATACAAACAGGAATAGTAACATATGAAACCTTTTCAATTTTAGGCTTCCAGAAATGGTCATTTATCAATACCTGTGCAAAACCAACATTCTGATATTTCTGAATGGAGGATTGCGTAAAACTGATAAGGCAGAAATTGAGAGAAACACAAAGAAGAATTAGCTTTAAGAATAGCTTCATGCCATTAGTATTTAAATGAATTTAGGTATTTCCCTCCAATATAAAATGTTTCAAAAATGGTTGAAATTCAAAACAAAAAATTATATTTAGCCATCTAATTATTTATCTCTAACTGCCTGCATATATGAAGCCTATCAACCGGAACCAACTTTTTGTTGCCAGCTGTCTTGCTTTATTAGTAACCTCATTATCTTTCGGTATACGTGCCGGAATACTGGACAGATTAGGCGTGCGATTTCATTTAAATGCGTCTCAACTGGCAACCATTACTGCTACTGCATTCTGGGGCTTCCCCTTAGCCATTATCATTGGTGGAATGGTAGTTGACATTATTGGTATGAAACGGCTGCTGATCTTTGCCTTCTTTCTTCACCTTGCGGGGATCTTACTTACCATATTCGCTACAGGGTACTGGAGCCTGTTCATTTCAACACTGTGCATAGGATTAGGAAATGGAACTGTAGAAGCTACCTGCAATCCATTGATCACTTCTATTTATACAGAGGATAAGACGACTAAGCTGAACCATTTCCATTTATGGTTCCCTGGTGGAATTGTTATTGGTACTTTGATTGTTTATTTTATAGACAAGCTTCAAATGGCTTCGGTGTTAACCATGCAAATTGAGGTAGCTATAATGATCATACCTACCTTATTATATGGATTAATATTTTTCAGACAGTCCTTCCCTGTTACGGAACGGGTGGCTACGGGGGTTTCTACAAGGGACATGTATCGTTCATTATTAAGTCCTTTATTTTTATTCATGATCATCTGCATGTTTGGAACAGCTATAACAGAACTGTTTACGAACCAATGGATTGATGTGTTATTTAAAAACGTAACCAGCAACTCACTTTTGATCTTAACCTTTGTTGCAGCAATTCAGGCACTGGGTAGAGCATTTGCCGGGCCAATAGTGCACCGCTTATCCTCACAGGGTGTTTTACTGGCTTCGGCTATTTTATCTGCTTTAGGCATTTATCTCTTAATTCATTTGCATGGAATGGGGGTTTTTGCAGGGGCTATCATTTTCGGATTAGGAGTAGCCTTTTTCTGGCCTTGCATGTTAGGCTTTATTTCCGAGAACCTTCCGAAGACAGGAGCAGTGGGTATTAACCTGATGGGAGGGGCCGGAATGTTTGCCGTTTCTGTATATATGTTCTTCATGGGTGGTTATTATGACCGGTTGGTTTTAGGCAAATTGCCTCAGGGAGGTACTCTGGATGCGTACAGGTCTGCCCCTGCCGGAACAGAAATGGCTAATGCCTATGTAGATGCAAGAACCCAGGCGGGACCTGAAGTATTAAATAATACACTTATAATACCTATAATACTTATCGTTGCCTTTATAGTGTTGAATATTTATATGTCCAGGAGACAGAAGGTAATCAGGGAAACTGCCAGGGTGTAGGAAGCTATCAGGCTTTCGGCTGTCGGCTATCGGCTATCAGACTATGTTGGTTTTTTTATATTTCCTATTTCATTAAAGTTCTTACTGCTTTTAATGGCGAATATTCCGATCAGATATTCAATTAACAAATATTCTAAACTTATAAATAAGCTTACTTCTCTTTAAAGATTATACAGGAGCATGCGCATGTTGGCTTCGGGGACGGGAATGTGAGGTGAGAAGAAATTCCCTTTGCGGGAATATATTCCGTAAACAAAGCGGAAGTGGGGATAGGCATGCCAGAATTCCTTTCCAAAGCACGGATCCTTTTTAAAATCGATGGGTTTATTGTTCTTAACGTAATAATTAAGTGTGTTTGTTGTTAACAGCTCATTATTTTTTGTAATTCCTATCCAATTACAATTACTACCCATAGCCATCCAACCTTTCTTAGTCTCTATCTCTGTCAAAGCATGACTGGCAGTACCACTTTTATAGAAGTCTGCCATGGTAGTATTCTTTTTGCTGTCCAGGTTATAGTAAACAAAAACATGTCTGAAGTTGAAACCATACTCTGAAAAGATCTTTTCCATCATTACTGAACGGTCATAACAAAATCCTTTTCTACCGTTATAATAAAACTTTATATTACCGAACATGTTATGGTCCACTTCCTTGTGGAGTATGTTACCTACTATGCTATCCTGTACTTTAGACAGGAATTCGATCTCAGACTCAAAGCTTTGGTGTACCTGCCGGGGTGTTTCTGTAATATTCCAATCCTTCAAAAATGCTGCAATGAATAAACGATCTTCTGAGGTAACTGAAGGCTTTTTGTTAAATATGAAAAAAAGAAAGAGAAATACAGCTATAAAAGACAGAAGCTTAAACCAGAATTTCTTTGAAAAAGTTTTCACTACAGTTATTAATTGGTATTGGATTTAACAATGCCTCAAATTGTCATTTCACGGTGGCAAATTTATATAAGAACAAGTAGATTCACAAGTATTTAGGTAAAATTAACGGCATGGGGTGAATCGAGAATATAAGAGTGGTGCTTGAAGTTAAAAGTCGTGAATCGTCAATCGTCAATCGTGAATGATCGGGAATCGGGAGTCGTGAATGAGGTTTTCACCAAATTCCCAATACCCAATTCCCAATTCCAAAATGATAAAATAGAAAATCCTTAATTAGGGGTTAGCATTTTAATGTTAGGGGGATTTGGGTGGTAAGGTTCGGGGTGGACTTATGGTTGGTTGGAGGTTGGCTTATAGTTGGCTTTGATATGGCTTTGATATGGCTTTGATACGCTTTAAAGGGAGGAGGAGGGCAAATGAAAAAGGGAAAATGAAAAAATGGGATCTTGATTTTTAGTTTTTCCTGTTTTATTTAAAAGTGTTCAAAAATACAAATTGAGAGGGTTCCAATAATAATAATCAATAAATTTCCGATCATTCATGATTGAATTTTCCTTCATCGGATGAAAACTGACTTTTATCTGATAAAATAGAACTTAATCGAATAAATTATAAGAGCCTGATTTTGTGTGCCATATTTGTATTCAAGAAGGGGCGATTATCCAATACCAGAAAAACCAAAACAAATCCAGATCCGAACGAAAAACTTATCCAGATCCTAACTAAAAACCAAAACCAACCATCCTAAGAAAAGCCAAAAGATCCAGAAATCCAGAAAAACCAAACGATCCAGATCCTAACTAAAACCAACATCCAAATTATCCTTAAAAGACCATCGCCTTAAGCAAGCAAAAGATCTTCTTATCCGTCAGGTCCTATTTGAAAACCGTCCAGACCCTGACAAAGAAATTAAAATAGCCGCTATAATAATATAGCGGCTATTGCTTTTTAAAAACCGTTTGACATAAAAAAGAAGAGCTACCCTGTCTTCTTATATAAAGAGAATGGAGGCTAATACAATCATAGCCATAATAGCACTAACCAATAAAGTTTCCTGAACTTGTTCGCTTTGTGAACTGAAGATTTTTTTCATAACCGAGTTTTAAAAGGGTTTAAAATTGTCGGTTCTCAGAGGAGTAAAGGGATTTAATTAACCGTGAGTATTAATTCTTAGTGCAAATTATAAGTAAATACCGAAATGTGCAATCGTAAAAACACGAGGTTAATTAGCTAATTAGCTGGTTAGCTGGTTAGCTGATTAATTTGAAAATTTGAAAATGGAATACAACAATTTGCAGATGTCTATAGATTTATATTATAGATTAATTATTAATATTAGTCGGCGGTTGGAATATCGGCTATCCGCTTTCGGCAATCAGCTATCAGATGATTGTCAATTTTAAAATTTATTTATACAATTTACTATTCATTATTTATTACCTGCTATTTACTTATTGATTTTATGATTGCGTAGCAGATTTCTCCCTGCGGTCGAAATGACAAAGCATTTTCCTCATCAATCGCTGCGGTCGAAATGACATAATATTTTCCTCACCATTCACTATTGACTATTCACTATTCACAACTTCATTGATGATTGCCGATAGGCGATTTTGAACAATGCTGTTCGAAAGCGAACGGTTTTTTTCAATGGCCTCTTCGCAACCTACTGATGATCAATATAATATGTTTGGCATTTGGATTGGAATCAATAACCAAACTTTTATAACAACTAAAATTACTATTATGAAACAATTATTTATCGGACTTACACTTTTAGTCTTAGTCATCGGCAAAAACAGTTATGCTTCAGATCCTAACTTACCCATAACCGTTAAGGAAAGCTTTGACGAAACATTTGGTACCAATACAGATGTTACCTGGTCTGAAACAAATGGATTATACAAAGCCATCTTTACTATTGGAAATAAAAAAATGATCCATTACTACAATTCCAATGGAGAGGTTATTGCCATTGCTCATTATGTTTCCAGTGAAGAATTAGGCAGCGAACTAATAGCTGAATTAAAAAAACAGGCCAGGAATTATTCTATCCTTGAAATCTATGAAATAAGCAATGAAGATGGGGCCAATTATTATGCAACACTGGACAGTGCAAAGGATACAATTGTCCTTAAATCAACCGGCAATTTCTGGAAGCCTTTTTCTAAAACCAGAAAATAAGTTATGATGCGTTGTAACCTGCCGGAAACATGTGTAGTCCTATTTGTTACAAAACGCAATTAAACACAAAAAAATACTTATTTATGAAATCATTAATCATTTCGCTTTCCTTAGCCTTTATGCTAATAGCGAATACGTCGAAAGCAGGAGAAATAAATGTAAGTCCTGTAGTTATCAGCTCTTTCCATGGTTCATTTGAAAATGCAACTCAGGTTAAGTGGTCGTTGGTCAATGGATTGTACAAAGCTGAATTTTCAGTAGATAACCAATTCATCACCGGTTATTTTAATGAAGAAGGTAACCTCGTAGCGGTAACTGAAAATATTTCATCTGAAAACCTGCCTGCTTCTTTAAAGAGCAACCTGAAAAATCAGTTAGGCAACCAATATTGGATCACTGAACTTTTTAAGGTTACAGACGATACAGGTACACATTACTTTGCAACTATTCAAAATGGAGACAATAAAATGATCATTCGCTCGCAATCAAATAATAAATGGGTGACTTATAAAAAAGTGGTGACTATTTAAAGGTTGGAATACTACGTGAAACATTGATCTTAATTGTTAGATCATAACCCGGTTAAATAACCGGGTTTTTTATGTGAATTAAGCTGCATCATTCTGTAGAAAGGTAATTGATCAGGTCTTTCAATTTCAAAGGCAAAGCCTTAACCGATAATATTGCCATTTCCTGACCTTCCTATTTTTCAATGAGGTACCATTGAATTAGATAAGAACTGATTTAACTTAGGACCTAATTTAAAACTTAACTGAAATGAGATCGTCCATTTTTTCGGTTCGCAGACATTATGCCGGAATCGATGTAATGTTTCTTCTACTAAGGTTGGTAATTGGATTAGCCTTTGTTATTCATGGTTGGCCAAAAATTCACGATCCGCTCCATTGGATGGGCAAGGATGCATCTTTTGCTCCGATTTGGCAGGCATTAGCTGCCATTTCTGAATTTTGTGGCGGAATAGCCTTAATGCTTGGATTCCTTACACGTATTGCAGCATTTGGAATTTTATGTACTATGGCTGTCGCCGTATATGAGGTCCATTTTGTTTATAAAGCACCCTTTGTTAATACTACAGGACCCATTTCATTCGAAATACCCGCTGTTTATTTTGTCATCATGTTATTATTTATTGTAGCAGGTCCCGGACGAATTTCTTTAGACAGATTACTATTTGGATCTAAAACAATCTAGGATGCAGAAGGCTATAAAAGCAATTATTACAGGAGCAACAGGAATGGTTGGAGAGGGGGTATTACATGAATGCCTGATGCATCCTGACGTTGAGACAGTACTTATTATAAACAGAAAGACATCCGGAATATCGCATCCAAAATTGAAAGAACTTATTCATGAAGATTTTTTCAATCTTGCTTCTGTACAAAATCAATTAACAGGCTATAATGCCTGTTTTTTTTGTCTTGGTGTTTCTTCTGTAGGGATGAAAGAGAAAGAGTATTACCACCTGACCTATGAACTTACTTTGCATGTGGCTAAACCACTGAGCCAATTGAACCCGGAAATGGTTTTTTGCTATATATCAGGTGCAGGAACTGATAGCACAGAAAGAGGAAGAAGCATGTGGGCCAGGGTAAAAGGGAAGACAGAAAATGATCTGATGAAATTACCTTTTAAAGAAGTGTATGCTTTTCGCCCCGGATTCATTAAACCTACGAAAGGATTAAAACGAACTCATTCCTTTTACAAATACATCAACTGGATGTTCCCGATAGGGAGATGGATCTATTCGAATGGATTTTGCACTTTGAGAGAATTAGGTTTGGCTATGATCCACGTTGTGAAGAATACACCAAATCCTAAAATAATTTATGAGAAATTAATAATACAACTTGCGAAGGAAGAAGAAAGATCTGTGGCACATTCAAAGATGTTGGTTGATTATTGATTATTGATTATTAATTATTAGAAGATGTTTACTATTATTTTTGAAACAAGGAATTTGGTGAAAATTTCATTCACGATCACCCGATTCCCGATCATTGACGATTGACGATTGACGATTGACGATTGATGATTTTACATTAACCTCTCATTGGGTGGTCGAATACCCCGAAGGCGAATGTAAATGGTAGTCTGTCCCCTATGGTGCGTTTGATGCTCAAAAGTCTTGATCATTAGCGCAAATCTTGTCTGATCCATGCCGAACACTTTTTTATTTTCTCCCCACTTCTTAGTATCAAAGTTCTTTACTGCATTAATGCAATAGTCATAACTGCTGGTTACATAATACATAACAGAGTCCTTATTTTGCGCAGTGGGACTTCCCTCCAGATTATACATTAAAAATGATGGAGGAGTAATATCAGTAGCTGTTGACATTAAAAATAAATTGCCTTGTGACAGGTGAAGCATTTGCTGGGCAAAGCTGCGAATACTATCAACAGCTTTAAAGGTATATTGGTTGGCAGGCATGGTATTAAGATATTCTACTGTATAGGATTTGGCTCTTTCCCATTCTTTTACCATTTGATTGCGGATATCTTCGCTGGTTAGTGACTGGCTGCAACCATTTTTTGAAATAAGAAGAAATAGAGATAATAAGCAACTGGAAATAACGATCAGTTTTCTCATACAGCTTGTTTTA
>JBJMLT010000567.1:0-2299 GCA_045805165.1 Flavisolibacter sp. | reverse complement strand
AGTAGTATCAGGTTACTGTTTAAGGCTGATGAATTAACAAAAATGATTCTCGCAAAATAATCCGTTGCCTTGTGAGTATTAGCATCTATTATACGTACACCAATAACTTTTCCTTTTTGTTCATCATAAATTATAGAATGAACTACTGAAAAAGGACGGACAGTTAATTTTCCGGTTTTATATGCCCATGGTAAAGTAGAAGAAACAGAACTAAAGTATCCACCAAACGGACATCCACGCATGCAAAGGTTTCTTGCCTGGCATTTTCCTCTGCCCTGCTCCAGATGAATTTCTTTTGGCTGTGTTAATTGTGCCCAACGGGCATGTACTAAATATCTATTCTTATAATTACTTGCAATGGTTTGCTGGATTTTTGATTCAACCGTATTAAAATCAAATGGAGGTAAAAATTCTCCGTCTGGCATTGCTTCAATACCATCCCTGTTACCACAGACGCCTATAAACTTCTCTACGTGTGAATACCATGGAGCTACATCCTCATAGCCTATAGGCCATTCAATTCCATATCCGTTTTTTGCAGGACCAGAAAATTCAAATTGACTCCAACGCTGACAGGCACGGCCCCAGGTTAATGATTTGCCTCCTACCTGATATCCTCTTATCCAGTCAAATGGTTTTTCCTGTATATAAGGATGATCCTTATCTTTTATAAAGAAATGGGCTGTATCTTCTCCGAAGCCTGCAGCTTTGCTTATTAGCGGATTATTTTGAAGATATTCTTTAGTCATTTGTCCGCGGTGCCTGAATTCCCATGGACCTAACGTTGCGGTTGGGTAATCTTTTATGTGCTCTATATTTCTTCCTCTTTCAAGCACTAGCGTTTTTAAGCCATTTTCACATAATTCTTTTGCAGCCCATCCACCACTTATTCCGGATCCGATAACAATGGCATCATAAGAATTTTGATCAACTCCATGTGTAGCTACATGGACATGCGTAGAATCGTTAGGCATAGTGATAGTTTTATAAGATAGTTCGGAAAATGAATTTACATCATACTATTCATATTCGCGGTAAGCTCCAAATCGTGCTAGCCTGTCTTCGCCGAGTTGCTCCGGTATGGGAAGATAATTCTCATGTAATTTTTCACATATCTGCATCCAGAGGCCTGTTCGCGTGTAAGTCTGATGCACTTTTTGAAAATTAATAGAAAGTAATAATTCTTTTGCTTTTTTTACATCCCCTTTATCAATTAGAAGTTGCACACGTCTTTCAAGGACCCATTCATCTTTTAAAGCTGCCACCTGATCCAGCCA
This sequence comes from Flavisolibacter sp., assembly GCA_045805165.1. GTDB lineage: Bacteria > Bacteroidota > Bacteroidia > Chitinophagales > Chitinophagaceae > Flavisolibacter. The sequence continues at coordinate 1,022 of JBJMLT010000567.1, read as the reverse complement.
ATATTCTCTTTCATTAATTGTTTGTGGACCTATTGCTTTTAATAATTTATCTCTTTCAACAATTATCTGCGGATGTATTTGCAACCACCTTTCTTGTATGGATCGGTAAGCTTCAATAGCTTCTTTAAGATTGCCTTTCAATTTTAATAATCTTGCTAATAAAGGTTTGGATATACCTGCTTTGCAATTTGATAATTCATCAATAGATTTTTCATTCTGATCTGTCCCTGCAAGCCAGGCCCCATAATAATATTTCCACAATTCTTTTTGTTCACCATTTGTTTGTTCAATGATCCATAAGAACGCTTTATCCATACTTTCCATTCCGGAAGGCGGCCAATTATTTTCTTCAATTGATGGAGGAACAGGAAGCTTTTTGCTTTGTACTTCATAAGCTGCAAGCAACTGCTTCCAGGGCTTTACTGTTTTTTCTCTCGACCAGGAAAATAATGGAATATCATTAACAGGTCTTAAAGCTTTATCAGGAACTTTCAATGAATAAATATTCAATTCTTTGTCTGTAGGAATCCAGTATTCAACATGCCATCTTCCTTCTTTTGGCTTTAATTCAAGTTTTATGGATTGATCTCCTATTGGCCCACCTTGTATTTCAATATAGGTCTGATGCTTTGCGGTACTTAATGTAGCCCATGAACTATCGTTACCGGTTCCATAGCTCCATAATTTAACCCCGGAAGCAATATTTTCATCTGCAATATGATATAGTCCGGTGCCAATGGATGGTGTGTATGCACCAAAAGCGTTTGCATCTTTGGTCTTCCAAAAATAACCTGTCATCTCCTTTATATCCTTTTCTGTTCTCGGGCCATTCGTTGCCCAATCTATTGTATCCAGCCTGGATGAATGAGATAAAACTTTTCCATTAGGAAAATCATATTTGGTATCAGGTGCTGAAGGAAGTGCCGCATTTGACCATGACATCCAGGGATAAGCTTTTGTCCCGGGATTATAAAATTTAACCCTCTCCGTAATAAATCCATCCTCTTTACCCAATGAATATT
>JBJMLT010000566.1:0-4563 GCA_045805165.1 Flavisolibacter sp. | reverse complement strand
TAAAGAAAAGCATTTCGGCTTTTACAGGGTGCTGGTTATTATTTTCGGCTTTATTTTAATTCTGGCATTAAGAAATTTTTTAATTGTTCCGCTTATTCCAGTACTTCTTGCATGGATACTATCTGATAAGTATTCTAATAGAATTAAACCATTCATCACTTACTCCATTGTTGCCCTGGCTTCTATAATTCTGTTCTTTTCTACCCGGTATATTAGTACCTATTTAGATATGCCAAATGCTGTTGTAATAAGACAGCAGGAATTTTTAAAATTACAGGGCGGTTCTGTAGTTCCTGTAAAAGAATTGCAACCCACAGTTACAAGTTTTATCATCAATGCCCCACAGGCATTTAGCTTGAGTGTTCTAAGACCTTATTTTTCAGATATCAGGCACCTTTTATCAATGGCTGCCGCTGTAGAGATCAATTTTTTTCTTTTACTATTTCTAATTTTCCTGATATGGAGAAAGAATGGCGTTGGCTTTACACCGTTTATTCTATTCTGCATTTCCTTTTCATTCCTTATCCTGATGATGATAGGATATTCGGTGAATGTTCTGGGTGCAATTGTAAGATACCGCAGCATTGTTCTTCCATTATTGATCATTCCTATGATCGCAAAAATTGACTGGGGCAAGATCTACAATATTATATTTGGAAACATAACTATAAAAAATAATATTTAATTATGTAGAGTTTATACTCATTTATGGAATTCCTTTCTTTATATATTTTCACAAATTATGCACGAGAAGCGGTAATTTTTGGTTGAGAGGGCTGTAATTACCTGAAATTTGATACCTTTCTATTTATTTGTAAAAAAATATTTATACCATGTCCCTCCGCTTTAGTGCATTAAACAATTTATTAGTCTCCGAAAAAATAAATCCGGAGAATCCAACTAAAATAACCGCAATATTTGCAGAAAATGTGTTTACCCTTCAGGTAGCACGCAAATTTCTAAGTGATGAGGCCTATAAAAGCCTTAGTTCGTCAGTAAAGAATGCCCAGAAAATTGACAGGTCCATGGCCGGCCAGATCGCAAATGGTATCAGGGCCTGGGCAGAATCGAAAGGGGTAAGTCATTTTACCCATTGGTTTCAACCACTTACAGGTTCGACTGCAGAAAAACATGATTCATTTTTCACTTTAAAGAGCGATGGCACTCCAATTGAGCAATTTGAGGGAGATGCATTGGTTCAACAGGAGCCGGATGCTTCTTCATTCCCAAGCGGCGGATTAAGAGCCACTTTTGAAGCCAGAGGATATACAGCGTGGGACCCTTCATCACCTGCATTCATAATGGATATTGGTTATGGACAAACGCTTTGCATTCCTACAATCTTTGTTTCCTATACAGGAGAATCGCTGGATTATAAAGCTCCATTATTAAAAGCCATTGAAGCGCTGAACCATGCGGCGGTTGATGTTTGCCATTACTTTGACAGGAATGTTACTAAAGTTACAAGTACACTGGGGTGGGAACAGGAATACTTTGTAATTGATGAGGGATTATTTAATGCCCGTCCAGACCTGGTATTGTGCGGTAGAACAGTTTTTGGCCATAGTCCTGCCAAAGGACAGCAACTGGAAGACCATTATTTTGGATCTATTCCTGAAAGGGTTTATGCTTTTATGAGAGATTTTGAAAATGAGTCTTATAAATTAGGCATTCCTTTACGTACCAGGCATAATGAAGTTGCCCCAGCGCAATTTGAGTGTGCTCCTATTTTTGAAGAAGTAAATCTTGCTGTAGATCATAATACCTTGCTGATGGATATTATGACCCGTGTGGCTGCGCGCCATAGCCTGAGAGTGCTTTTACATGAAAAGCCATTTGCAGGAATAAACGGTAGTGGTAAACATAATAACTGGAGCATGGCTACGGATACCGGAGTGAATCTTCTGGCACCGGGAAGAACACCGAAGACCAATTTAATGTTCCTTACTTTTTTTGTAAACACCATCAAGGCTGTGCATGATTATGCAGATGTGTTAAGGGCATCTATTGCCTCCGCACCAAATGATCACCGTTTAGGAGCGAATGAAGCTCCCCCGGCGATTATTTCTGTATTTATTGGCCAGTATCTTACAAAAGTGCTGGAAGATGTTAAGCAAAGGGTTGGTGATAAATTCGACGAGCAGGATGAAACTATGCTGAAGATCGATATTCATAGAAGTATTCCGGAATTATTAATGGATAATACAGACCGTAACAGAACTTCTCCTTTTGCATTCACTGGAAATAAGTTTGAATTCAGAGCCGTAGGATCTTCTGCTAATTGTGCCAATCCTATGACAATTTTGAATACCATTATGGCTCAAACCCTTAAGCAATTCAAATCTGATGTTGATGCCCTGATTGAAAAAGGAGAAAAGAAAGAAATTGCTATAATGCATGTAATAAGGGAATACATAGTAGCAGGTGAAAAAGTTCTGTTTGAAGGGAACAATTACAGTTTTGAATGGGAAAAAGAAGCTGAAAAAAGAGGTTTACCGAATGTTAAAACTACTCCACTTGCATTAGATGCAATGGTTACTGAGAAAGCCAAGAAATTATTTGAAAACAATAATGTATATACACATGTTGAACTGGAGGCCAGACATGAAATTGAATTAGAAAAATACATTAAAAAGGTTCAGATAGAGAGCCGTATTATGGCTGAATTGGCAACCAGCCATGTTTTGCCGGCTGCTTTCAGGTATCAGAATATTTTATTGGAAAATATAAAGGGATTGAAAGATTCCGGTGCAGGAGAAAATATTTGTAACCAGCGCACAAGGATACTTTCCAAAATATCGGAGCATATAAACAAGGTAAGTGAACTGGTAGAAAAAATGATAGAGGAAAGAAAGATATGCAATAATATGTCCGATACACGTACTAAAGCAATTGCATATTGCAGCCAGGTTAAAGAAGCATTTTTTGACCAGATCCGCTACCATGTTGATAAGATAGAACAACTGGTTGATGATAAGGAATGGTACCTTCCTAAGTACAGGGAATTAGTATTTCTTAGATAATACATACTCTAAAAAACAAAACCCGCAAATAGCGGGTTTTTTTATCTTCTAATAAACAATCTTTTTCTTAACGCAATCGCATTAAGTTTTCATTCCCGGAACAGATATGCCTGCGTTATAAAAAAACAACAGACAGGGTGATAATAACTGCAAGAATAACTGCAACTATTAAAGTATCCTGGACTTTCTCATCCTGAAACAATGACGTGATTTTTTTCATACACAGAAGTTTAAAGGTTACTCAAAGGCGCTCAATAGGCTACGGATAAATAACAACTGTGTTTTCTAAAGGAGGGATTTGTGCTGTAAATTTAATTTTATTAATCGAAATTCCAAATTAGGAAAAATACGATTCAAAATTCAGATTGCAGATTTTACTATTCAGATTTACAAATTACAATTTACGATTTACAATTTAGTCGCTAAATGCCTTTATAATTGGGAAGGAAAAGAGAAAAGAGCCAGATTATTCGCTTAGTTCGAGCCAACGAAGCTCTTTTTCGTCCATTAGTTGAGAGATAATTGTAATGCGTTCAGTAAGTTTTTGAAGTTCTTCAAAAGGTAGATTTTCAAGTGAAAGCTTATCATATATATTCTTTTTTTCATTCTCCAGATCATTTATTTCCTGTTGAAGCAGATCAAATTCTCTTTGATCCTTATATGATAGCTTTCTTTTTTTATTGAAATTGTTATCAACAATGACAGATTCTGTTTTTTTATTTTGCAGTTGCGGTTCAGATTGCTTTTCCTGTTCCCTGAACTGTGAATAATTACCAGGAAAGTCCTTTACATGGCCGTCTCCTTCAAATACAAAAAGATGATCTACCAACCTATCCATAAAATACCTGTCATGGCTAACTATAACAAGACATCCCTGAAATTCCAATAGAAAATTTTCAAGTATAGACAAAGTGGGAAGATCGAGGTCATTTGTTGGCTCGTCAAGTATTAAAAAGTTTGGATTTCTGAACAGAATTGTCAATAAATGCAGCCGTCTTTTCTCACCTCCACTTAGCTTACTAAGAAATGTATATTGTTGTTCGGGTGGAAAAAGAAAAAGGTTAAGAAACTGTGCGGCGCTCAGGCTTCCACCTCCTGCCAAAGGAAAATGCTCCGCAATATCCTTCACAAATTCAATTACCCTCATATCTTCTTTATATTCAAGCCCTTTCTGAGAATAGTTCCCGAATACCACTGTCTCACCTATATTTATTTTGCCACTATCAGGAAATTCCAATCCCTGTATAATATTTATAAAAGTAGATTTGCCTGCTCCATTTTTTCCAACAACTCCTACTCTTTCGCCTTTTTTAAATGTGTAATCGAAGCCTTTTAAAATAACCTTATCGCCAAAGCTTTTGTAAACCTTTTTCATTTCAACTGTTTTACCGCCAAGCCGGTTCATTTTGCTTTGCAATTGTATTTGCTGATCCTGTATTTGTTGCTTTGCTTTTTCTTCTACTTCATAAAATGCATCTATCCTGCTTTTTGATTTGGTGGTACGGGCCTTTGGTTGCTTTCGCATCCATTCCAATTCTTT
>JBJMLT010000565.1:0-8684 GCA_045805165.1 Flavisolibacter sp. | reverse complement strand
TTATCGCTTGCACGCAATTCAAATAGATAAGACCCTTGTATCAGACTACCGATCGAAGTCTGTAATTGATTTGTATTAGTTATTGTTGCAGACGAAGGTCCGCTAACTTCTGTCCATTGTACGGATGCTATAGTGCCATCAGCATCAGTGGCAGTACCGGTAACCGTAACTGAACTGGCTGGTAAATTAATAATCTGATCGGCACCTGCATTTACCTGAGGAGGTTGATTAACCGTTACTTTGATAGTATCAGTAGAAATATTACCTATACTATCGGTTACCATTAACTGAAGCTGGTAATTACCACTGGTTAAACCAGATGCTGTTGTTGAAGCAGAATCAGGATTTATTAAAGTTGCAGAAGATGGCCCCGATAGTTCCGTCCAATGGTATGATGTAATAACACTTCCCGAATCACTTGCACTTCCTGAAAGAACCACATTAGAATTAGGAAGTGAAATGATTATATCCTGACCTGCATTCGCAACCGGACGACTTGCAGGTGGTTGTGGATTCACCGTAACTTTTGTAGTGCTGCTTGCTGCATTACCAATACTATCTTTTACTGTTAACGTAAATTGATAGTTGCCCACAACTAATCCTGAAACGCTCGTTATTAAACTTGTATCACTGGCAATCGTACTTCCTGTCGGTCCATTAGCTTGAACCCATTTATAAGATGTAATAATACTTCCACTATCTGTAGCATTTCCTGTTAATTGTACTGTATTTACTGGAAGTGTAATAATTTGATCAGCTCCCGCATTTGCAATAGGTATAGAAAGAACGGGTGCCGGATTTACAGTTACCACTAATGAATCACTTGCCGTCGCACCGGCACTGTCCAAAACAGTTATCTTAAATTTGTACATACCTTGCTTCAAGCCATTTACTTCTGTTTGAATAAGGCTGTCGTTAAAGATTACAGCCTGAGATGGTCCTGATAACTGTTTCCATTTATAACTTGCAATTACACTTCCTGAATCACTTGCACTTGCAATTAATAGAACACTATCTGTTGGTAATATAATTACCTGGTTACTTCCTGCCACTAAAGTGATATGACTTGGCGGTGGACTAACAGTTAGATTTACAGTATCTGTTGAAATTCCACCAATATTATCTTTAGCGTTTAGTACGAACGTGTATATTCCCAACGTTACCACGGATACATTTGACTGCAGCTGGGTTGGAGTTGATATTGTTGCAGTGGCTGGTCCTGCAACCTGAGTCCAGTTTGTACTTGCAATGCTTCCATCAGGATCAGAGGCAGACCCCTTAAGTAAAGTAGTATTATTTGGAAGTGCTAATACCTGGTCAATTCCGGCGTTTACAACTGGCAATTTATTATTTCTGATACATAAACTATCGAGCAGATGTTTTTCAACTACTCTCTTATAAAAGATCTGATGACCCTGATTATTTATGTGAACACTGTCTCCGGCACTATACAATATATTTATTCTTCCATTCGGATTTGCCACTGTAGTCCAGAAATCAAGTGCATAGGGTCCAAAATGGGTATTGGTCCAATCGTGCATAGCCATCAGGCTATCCAGTTCCTGGTTGTTTAAATTGCTTCTTGGCTGTGTTGTAGTTACCCATACAGGAATATGCGCACTATCTGTTAAAGCAAGCGCTCGCGCATAATTATCCTTTTGTTCAGTCAATGTAAAACCAAATGCAACATCATTCGAAGGCAGATTAATTATAATTGCATCCGGATGAAAACTTAATGCCTTTGTTATATTATAAGATGTATCCGGAGCAGGCCTGTTGGAAGGAGGTATACTTCCAGTCGGCCTAAGAACCTGGTAAGTTGTATAACCCGGTTGTCCCAGATTAATAATAGTATTTAAGCTATTTTTAGATTTAATGTATCGTGTATATTTATTTACCCAGGAACTATCTATTGGAGTTGCCCCCATTCCATAAGCAGTCGACGATCCCAGAACAACAATTTTAAATGCTTTCCCACAATTTAATGAATCAGTAGTAGTTGGGTTTTGTGGTAGATATACAAATATCTGCATGGTATCCATCTTAACAGCAGATAAATTATCTGTCACTTTTAATTCAAATTGATATACGCCATATGCCAGGTTACCAAATGTTGCCTGTAACTGAGTGCCATTTGTAATTGTAGCAGTAGTAGGCCCATTTAATTGAGTCCATTTAGTTGAAGCAATAGTACCATCAGGATCAGACGCGGTTCCTTTAACTATAACGGAACTGGTCGGAGAAGTAATACTTACGTCTGGTCCTGCATTTGAAACAGGCGGTTTATTTGGTGCATTTGAACTGTTATTAAATACGGTTATATCTACAACATTTATATATCCATATGTGTTTCCTGTCTTTGTCTGTATATCAAAGGAAATTTCGGTTAAGCCTGTAAATGTGAACACAGCAGCGGTATTAAAGTTTACATTATTCGCCGAATTGTATTCTTTCCATACGCTGTCACCCGTTCTTCTGATCTGTATAATTCGTGAAGTGCCGGTAGCCCTTGTACCCCAGAATTTAATAGTATATTGATTGGCCGCATCCAGGCCAAAAATCCTCCACTTTCCATTTGTTGTGCCTTCATAAGAAAATGCATAATCATCAGTTGCATTCGTCGGGTATTCGCCTACATTGCCTGTAGCGTTTCCACTATTTAATCCGGTTGCTGCAGTATTATAAGTTCCATCTATTCTATTTATTACCTCAAGAGAAATTGTAGAAGTTTGATTTAAAGTAGTAACGGCATTGGATATACGAATTCCGGCGCGTCCATCGGTCATATTGTTCCAATATTTTCCCCATGGATCGGGACTGCCTGTAATTACCGGACCCACATCTATCAATACTCTTTGAGTATTGCTTACGGTTACTTGTATAGTATCCAATCGTGTTGCTAAACTATCATCAGTTGCAGCAAACTGGAATTTGTAAACCCCCGAAGCCAGATTACTAACTATAGGATTAGTGATCGAAGAATCCGAAAAACTGTAAGAAGAAGGACCAGATATCTTAGACCATTTTGTATTTACTATTTGCCCATCAGCATCTGTTGCCGTACCATGCAATGCCAAAGTTCCCGGAAGATAAATAGTAGTGTCTGCACCAGCATTTACTACTGGCGGTAAGTTTGGATTAGTATTGATGACCTGTATAACAGTAGTATCTGTTGCAGTCCCTCCTTGATTATCTGTTACTTTTAAGCTGAATTTATATGTACCTCTTTTTAAATTACCAATCGTTGCTAGTGCCGCAGTTGAATCGGTAATAGTATAGCCACTTATGCCGGAGACCATTTTCCATAAGTAATTTTCAATGGCTCCATCTGTATCGAACGAACCCCTGCCATCTAGCGTAGCTGAGCTTGCAGGATAGTTTACTATTTGATTCCCTCCCGATTTAGCTACAGGTAATATATTTGGATTAGGATTGATAACAGTAACCTGCATAGTATCCATGGCGGGATAACCAAAAGAATCTGTTACAGTTAATTCGAAAAGATATTTTCCGGCAACTAATCCTGTAACTACCGGATCTGCAATCTTAGAATTGTCGAAAGTATATTCATTAGGGCCAGAAAGCTTTCTCCATGAATAAGAAATAGGATCATTATCTGGATCGCTACTGCCATCACCTTTTAAATTTACAGTTACTGATGGAAGAGTTATTGTAGTGTCATTACCTGCTCTTGGAATCGGCGCCTGGTCCCTTCTCTGCAATAGCATCCACTCATAAATGTTATAACTACCATCCTTAAAAGTTGGATCAAATATTTTTTGCCATGCGTTTCCATGTGTATATCCTGCAAAAAGAACAATTAACGCTTTTACAGTCGGTTTAAAACTATTGATCTTATTCACAAAGTTCTGCGACCATAATGATGGAGCCTGAGTATCATCTGTGCTGTGATATAATTTAACTGGAAGGTTTGCAGCTGCAATATATTTTGCTCCGCTATCTACATATGGATAATTATAAGCTCCCCCTGCCGTCATTGCGGCCAATTGTTTGGAAGCAGTAAGTCCGCTATTAGGATATTTAATTGCTACATCTCCACCTACACTATATCCGGTAAGATAGATCCTTGCTTTATCAATTCTGTATTTTGGAAGTATGTAATCAATGAAAACCTTTACTTCATTAGGCAAGGCTTCCCTTGTAAACTGTGGAGCTAAAATAATTGGCGACACTACTTCTCCATTCACTGTAAAAGAAGATGGAAGTAATTTATTGTTGATAAAATAAAAAGGGCCCTCTGTTAATATTTTAGAAAGATCAGCAGCACTTCCAGTTCCATAAGATGCGGCACTGGGAATGTAAATTATTATGGGAATATTTTTCGTTCCACTGCTATAGTTAGCTGGAAGATATTCATAATAACCTCCACATACAGAACTAATAGCGGCTGTTTTTGGTACATTAGTTTGGGCGATTGTTACAAATACACAGAAAATACAGAAAATGCCAATAAGCATTTTTCTTAGAAAAGCATAGGCTTTTTGGTTCATGTCGGCTCTTTTACCTTCGTGGCTTACAGTTAATTAATTTGAATTCAGGAGGTAATGACAGTTGAAGTTAATCAGGAGGTATTAGTTTCGCATTTTTAAAATTAGCGAAATAGAAATGACCGGCAAAATGAATAAACTGTAACCGAACTCATCAAATTTCTTTGCAAACCCTTGTCAGTACTGCATTATACTCCTTAACAATTTCTTCACTAAAAGTGGACAAAAACACTTGAATTGTTAATAAAATGTTGTCTTCCGGTATAATTCTTGCTAAATCGGAAACACTTTATGTGTGCCTCCGTGAGGATTGACTATTGCTAACTTTTCATTTTTCAAAGAACTATGATCCATCCCAAAACCTTCCGACCTCACTGCATGGCCTTTGTGTGCCTGCTAATTACATTTTTTCAATCAGTTACTGCTCAGGTTCAAACTTTTAGAGATAATGTTTCTATGGGGCCTAACACTAACGGATATATAGAATATATTCCTAAGGGTTATGACCAGGGTAGCCAATTTCCCCTTATGATCTTTGTTCATGGAGTAGGGGAATTAGGAAATGGAAATCAGGGTAACCTGCATAAATTATTACGGCATGGACCTCCTAAGGTGATCGATCAGGGAAACTTTCCGTCTTCATTCAACGTGAATGGTCAAAACTTAAGCTTTATAGTAATCTCTCCTCAATTCTTTGACTGGCCGAGTCCACAGGATATTGACAAAGTAATTAACTATTCCATTCAGCATTATAAAGTTGATCAGAGTAGAATTTATCTTACTGGTTTAAGTATGGGTGGCGGAGTTGTATGGAGCTATGTTGGTTACAGCAAAGCATATGCAAACCGCATTGCGGCCATAGTGCCTATCTCTGGAGCTGCAGGCGCCGATTTTACTGAAGCACGTACCATAACCGCTACCAATATGGGTGTATGGGCCCTGCATAATAATTATGACAATATTGTTCCTTCTTATTATACCGTAAACTGGACCAATTATATTAATACCGCTCCCGCGCCTACCCCCCCTGCAAAAAGAACCATATTTAATGCAGGTGGTCATGATGCCTGGTCGAATGTTTACAACATGAATTACACTGAAAATGGAATGAATATTTATCAGTGGATGTTGCAATTTAAAAAAGGAGGTAATATTCCTGTTACTATTCCTATAAACTTACCACCTGTCGCAAATGCGGGATCCAATCAAACAATTACTTTACCAGTTAATTCTGTTCAATTGAATGGAAGTAATTCAAACGATCCGGATGGTAGCATTTCCGGTTATACATGGTCACAGGTTTCCGGCCCATCACAGGCATCTTTCAACAATGCACTTATTGCCAATCCTACCGTAGGAAGTCTTGTTACAGGTACTTATGTATTCAAGCTAACTGTTACAGATAATAAAGGCGCCAGCGCATCAGCTACAATAAATATAATTGTAAATGCTCCAATACCTGTTTACACTTTTACCAATGGTTCTCTGAAAATAGAAGCTGAAAGCTATAATGCGGCACATGCAGTAACTGTACAGAATTCACAAGATGTTGATAATAGTCCTAATGTAGGTGGAATTGGCTCTGGCTCCTGGATGGATTATAACAATATAAATATTCCTTCAAGCGGAGCTTACACTGTTAATTTACGAGTGGCAACTCCTGAAAATGGAGCTCAGCTGCAATTTGTAAGGGCAGATGGCTCAGTAATTAGTACGGTTTCTATTCCATCTACCAATGGATGGCAAAAATGGAGTACAATAACAGCGCCGATCACTTTACAGGCAGGTATTCAAAAGCTGAGAATAGTATCAAGCGCAGGTTCGTGGAATTTCAACTGGTTCCAATTATCTGTTGGCGCACCAACACCTCCTCCGCCGCCACCACCGCCACCTCCTGTAATTACGGGAGCATCCATTCATATTGAAGCAGAATCATTTGCTTCCGCAAAAGGTATTATGACACAATCAACAAATGATGCAGGTGGGGGATTGAATGTTGGTGGAATTACTACAGGAGCCTGGATGACATATAATCTTACTATTCCGGCAACCGGCACTTATACTATCAATGCAAGACTGGCAACTCCGTTTAACAATGGACAATTCCAGGTTCAAAAACAGGATGGAACCAATCTTACAACCTTCCCTATTCCATCAACAAATGGATGGCAAAAATGGAGCACAGTAAGCTCCACCCTTAATTTGTCTGCAGGAACCCAGGTTATCAGGGTTTATTCTGCAAATGGTTCATGGAATTTCAACTGGTTTGATCTTATTCCAAATAATGTTCAAAATCAGTTACCGGTTGTTAATGCAGGATCAGATAAATCGATCACGTTACCTGTTAATTCAGTAACGGTTTCCGGCTCATCATCAGACCCTGACGGTTCAGTTGTATCTATTTCATGGAGTGAGATCAGCGGGCCATCAAATGCAGTAATATCTACACCAAATCAATTACAAACTACTATTACCGGATTAGTACAGGGTGTTTATAAATTCCAGTTGAAGGCAACAGATAATAAAGGAGCTGTTGCTACAGCAACTATGCAGATTACTGTAAATAATTCATCCACTACAGGTGGTTCTTCAGGTGGTGATGTATTGAATTGCGGGAAAGTTGTGAAGATTGTTGTATTAGGATCTTCTACCTCATATGGTTCCGGAGCTACTCCAATAGACAGCTCCTGGGTAAATAAATTTACTAACTATGTTAAGTCAAAAAATAGCCAGAGCACAGTCATTAATCTTTCAGAGACCAGCGTTACCACTTATGAGATACTTCGTCCAACTGGTAGCTATACTCCTTCGAATAGGCCAGCTCCGGATCCGCAACATAACATTACTAAAGCTATTAGTCTGCAGCCCGATGCAATAATAATTAATCTCCCTTCTAATGATATAGGATTTGGTTTTACCCTTGCTGAGCAGGAAAACAATTATGAAATGGCAATGACGCTCGCCAATAATGCTCATATCCCTGTTTGGGTAACAACTACACAGCCAAGGACGAATCTTAATGCAGGTGAAAAAGCTAACCTGATGACATTAAGAGACTGGACGTATACACGATTTGGAAATCATGCTATTGATTTCTGGACAACAGTTGCGAATGCTGATGGCAGCATAAATGCTTCTTATAGCTTTGGAGATAATATTCATGTGAATAATGCAGGTCACCAGATATTCTATACAAGAGTTGTGGGCGAGCATATTTTGGATTCCATTTGTCAGCATACTACTACTTCAACTCCTGATCCAGTAACTACCGGACTAACTAAATTCATCAAAGTACAAATTTATGGAGGCTCCAATCCTATTTATGATGCGAAATGGAACAATTGGAATATAGGAAGTTCTTCAGCTTCTAACATTTCTTCTTCTTCATGGAAGTATACAGATGGAACTATTTCAACCATAAAGGGTGTATTAAGTAATACAGAATCTATTGGAGATAATGGAGCCAATTATGGTGCTACTATATCTAATACTATGGCACCAATAGCTGTTTTAAGATATGCAAGCTATTATAGCGGACAACGAACGCTTACATTAAATGGCCTCTCAACTTCACGAAAATATAATGTAGAGCTCTATTCAAGCAGGTATAGCATAGGTAATACCACAACCTTCACAATCAACGGAACATCTGTAAGCATATCGCCTTATGAAAATTATTCTAATAAGGCATTATTCACAGGCCTCGCACCAAATGCGCAGGGACAGATTGTAATTAATATAAATAATGTGAATAAATATGATTACCTGAATGGCTTTACCATAACAGAACAGGGAACAGATTATACTTCTGTTTCAACAAAGAACTCCATTGCAGCAAATGAGAGAAGGATACAATCTTCAGAAAATACAACTACCGGAATGACTGTATATCCGATTCCATTCAACAATAAATTTACTGTTCAGGTTAACAACAATTTAAAAGGAGCTACAACCGTTCAGTTGATAAGCATGAACGGACAGATATTAAAACAATTCAGACTAGTGAAGGATTTTGATCAGTCAACTCAGTTTTATTTATCCGCTTCCGACATTCCAAGTGGCACGTATCTGCTAAAAATACAGATCGGTTCATGGACAGAAACCAAAACAATTATAAAGCAATAAATGAAAAACTGACCAACATAAAAAAGGGATGCAAATGCATCCCTTTTTTAT
>JBJMLT010000564.1:0-4927 GCA_045805165.1 Flavisolibacter sp. | reverse complement strand
ATGTAAATGGTGATGACTTTAAAGTAAATGGAGGTGACCTTTTAGCACCGGCAACTACAGGAGACTATAAAATAGAAGTGGATTTTCAAAGAGGAAAATTCACTGTAACACATAACTAATATTATTTTATGAGATCAATATTTTATTTTTTATTGGTAACCACCGGGTTGGGATTTCTCTTAACCGCATGCGATAAAGCAGATAACCTGCCTTATTATACAAAAGGGAATGCGCCTTCATTAAGTAGTTCTACAACAGTTATTGCTGCAAGTTCTGCCGATTCTGATAAAGTAGTGCTTTCATTAGGATGGACTGCCCCTAATTATGCTACTGATCCCGGTAATATAAAATATGTTGTGCAGATAGATTCGATGGGAGGCAATTTTTCCAAAGCTGTAAGTAAAACAGTTGTTGGACAAATGGGTACCACATTTACTGCAAAAGAACTTAATAATATATTACTCGGATTTGGATTTGCTTTTGGTGTCCCTTATTATGTTGATGTTAGAGTTATTTCTTCATATGTAAATAATAACGAGCCTAACATCTCGAATACTATTACAATTAAGATGACTCCATACAAGATTCCGCCTAAAGTAGCTCCGCCGGCATCAGGGAAATTATTTATTGTAGGTGATGCTACCGCAGGTGGATGGAATAATCCGGTGCCAACTCCTACACAGGAATTTTCAAAGCTGGATTCTACAACTTATGCAGGAGTATTTCAACTCACAGGTGGAAAACAATATTTATTACTGCCGGTAAATGGGGATTGGAGTAAAAAATATGCATTAAAAGATAATAGTGTGCCAGGCATTGATCAGGGTGGTGACTTTGGATATCATCAGGATGGTCAACCGGCGCCAGATGTATATCAATCTAATTTTATCGGTCCGGCCGCTTCTGGTCTATATAAAATTGTAGTGGATTTCCAGACAGGTAAATTTACAGTTACGCCGTATACTGCTCAATTACCAACTAATTTATATATTGTTGGTGATGCAACAGCTGGTGGATGGAATAATCCTGTACCGGTGCCTTCTCAACAATTTACACAATTGAATTCATCCGAATTTGAGATTACTCTTCCTGTCAACGGAGGCAAGCAATATTTACTTCTTCCATCTAATGGCGACTGGAGCATGAAATATGCGCTGAAAGATAATAGTGTACCAGGGATAGCATCAGGTGGAGAATTCGGATATCATCAGGATGGCCAACCGGCACCGGATTTATATCAGGCTAATTTTGTTGCGCCAAATGCGAATGGAACATATACCATACATGTAAATTTTGCAGGAGGAACAACCCCCGGTACAGCGGGAAGTTTTTGGGTGAAATAAGGAATCGTGGTCAATCATTCCACCAGAATAAAAATCTATAACAATTTTATTTAAATTTGTTTGTTATTTGACAATTAATAATGGTCCGTAGTAAGTGAATAATTGACTATGGACCACTCACCTTTTACATTTTTCCTTCTTCCTCCATTAAAAGCGTATCAAAGCCATATCAAAGCCATATCAAAGCCAACTCAAAGCCAACTATAAGCCAACTCAAAGTCAGGTTACATCCTGATCGATTATAGTAAGGTATTGGGCAATTAATAATTGATATGTGGCAGTTGTCTTTACAACAAAGCTCATTAAGTCATTTGTTTAAAAATTAAGATATGAGGTTTATAGAACATATTCTTTGTAGTGTTTTTACACTATTTATCAGTAGTTATTGTTTAGGACAACTGGTGAGGAATCATACGAATTTTGATGACGATTGGAAGTTTGCGTTCGGGAATGCAGTTGATCCATCGAAGGATTTTAATTATGGTATCGTTTCAATTTTTTCCAAATCAGGAAAGACTGATAATACATGCCTGGCAAATGGATTTAATGATAATAACTGGAAATCTGTTAACCTTCCACACGATTGGGTGGCGGAACTGCCTTTTGTCAATTCTTCCAATTTTGATGTTATGGCCCATGGCTATAAGCCGGTAGGAGGCTTGTACCCGGAAACAAGCATAGGATGGTATCGTAAGCATTTCAGAATACCTAAATCAGATTCAGGCCACCGGTTCCAAATACAATTTGATGGAATTTACAGAGATGCCAATGTTTGGATCAATGGAATTTACTTGGGTAATAATAAAAGTGGGTACATCGGTATAAGTTATGACATAACCGATTTTATAAATTTTGATAGGGACAATGTAC
This sequence comes from Flavisolibacter sp., assembly GCA_045805165.1. Lineage (GTDB taxonomy): Bacteria > Bacteroidota > Bacteroidia > Chitinophagales > Chitinophagaceae > Flavisolibacter. The sequence continues at coordinate 2,714 of JBJMLT010000564.1, read as the reverse complement.
TTGTAGTTAGAGCCGATGCTTCACAATATGAAGGCTGGTTTTATGAAGGCGCGGGAATTTACAGGCATGTATGGCTGAATGAATATAATAATCTTCATATTGCACTGGACGGTGTTTATGCATATTCTACCATTCAGAAAAATGCAGCTGTTATAAATATAGAAACCACTCTGGAAAATGAATCTGCCCATACGGCTTCTACTTCTGTTACTAACTATTTAACCGATAGAAATGGAAAGAAGATCGCAGAATCAGAAACAAAAAATATATCAGTGGCTTCTGATAAACTAATAAGTGTAAAGCAAAAGTTTTCAATTCTCAACCCTTTATTATGGTCTATAGAGGATCCATATCTGTACAGATTACATACGGTAGTTAAATCCAATGGAAAGATCATTGATGAAAAAGAACAGCGATTGGGTATTCGTTCCATAGATATTACTACCAAAGGATTATTCCTGAATGGGAAATATCTTAAAATACAGGGAACATGTAACCACCAGGATCATGCAGGAGTTGGATCTGCATTACCGGACTATTTGCAATATTACCGTGTTCATTTATTAAAAGATATGGGATCGAATGCTTACAGGACTAGTCATAATGCGCCTACACCTGAATTACTGGAAGCCTGCGATAGTCTGGGTATGCTGGTTTTAGACGAACAGAGGTTATTAAACAGCGGACCTGAATATATGGGTCAATTTGAAAGATTGATCAAAAGAGACCGCAACCACCCTTGTGTATTTATGTGGTCCATTGGAAATGAAGAAGGTTGGATACATACCACAACCATTGGAAAAAGAATTGCGCAAAGCCTTATTACAAAACAAAAAGAATTGGATCCCTCCCGCTTAAGCACTTATGCTGCTGATGTTGGAAATACATTTCACGGAGTAAATGAAGTAATACCTGTAAGAGGGTTTAATTACAGGAACAGTTTTGTAATTCCCTATCACAAAGATCATCCGCTGCAACCAATACTGGGAACTGAAATGGGCAGTACAGTAACTACCAGGGGCATTTACCAAAAGGATACAGTAAAAGGATATGTACCTGATCAGGACATAACTGCGCCACCATGGGCTACAACAGCAGAAGCCTGGTGGAAAGTTTGTGCTTCTGAAGACTGGTGGATGGGAGGATTTGTTTGGACAGGATTTGATTACAGAGGTGAGCCCACTCCTTTTCAATGGCCCAATATTAATTCCCATTTTGGGATTATGGATATGTGTGGCTTTCCTAAAAATATCTATTATTATTATCAGTCATGGTGGTCGTTAGGCAAAGATGTTTTACATATATCTCCCCACTGGAATTGGAAAGGAAAAGAGGGTCAGCCAATTGATGTATGGGTAAATACCAATGCAGATAATGTTGAATTATTTTTAAATGGCAAAAGCCAGGGGAAAAAGAATATGCCACGGAATAGTCATTTGCAATGGCAGGTTCCCTATGAACCAGGAATAGTAGAGGCTGTAGCTTATAAAAAAGGTAAGAAGCTGACTGGTAGAATTGAAACTACTGGTGAACCAAATATGGTTGTAGTTACACCTTATAAAACTACCATGCTGGCTGATGGTAAAGATCTTACTGTTATAAATATAAGTGTTGTTGACAAATCAGGCAGGGAAGTTCCGGACGCAAATAATCTAATTCATTTTTCATTAAAAGGTAATGCCAGGATTATAGGCGTTGGCAATGGTGATCCGAGTAGCCATGAGCAGGATAAATATTTTGATACAAGTGCACAGCGTTCTTTATTTAACGGCCATTGCCAGGTATTGGTTCAATCAGGCAAGATGCCAGGTAGCATTCATTTTGAAGCACTTTCTGAAGGATTGTATCCAGGCAATACGGATATTAATACTATACACGCAGGGGCTGCGCATATTGTAACTCAAATAAAGAATGATTTCCCAACCACTGCATTTGTTCACAGTCCGGTAGATAAAATGTTAGGCGCAGATATTTCTTTTCTTCCTGAACTGGAAGCAAGAGGAGTAAAATTTAAAGACAGGGGAAAGGAAAAAGATGCTATTGAAATAGTAAAAGATCATGGGTTTAATTATATACGGCTGCGTATTTTCAATGATCCTTCTCGGGATAGCGGATATTCACCAAAAAAAGGATTTTGTGATCTGGCCCATACTTTAGAAATGGCCAAAAGGATTAAGGCGCATAAATTAAAGTTCCTTCTGGATTTTCACTATAGCGATTACTGGGCTGATCCCGGAAAGCAATTCAAGCCATTAACATGGAGAGGAAAAGATTTCAGAGAGCTTAAAGATTCAGTCTACTTTTTTACAAAAAGAGTAATTCAGGCATTAAAACAACAAGGTACTACTCCTGATATGGTGCAGATTGGCAACGAGATCAATCATGGAATGATCTGGCCGGAAGGGTCAATAGGAAATCTGGATAGCCTTGCTGAATTGATCTACGCAGGTATCGAAGGTGTAAAATCAGTTTCTCCTGCAACATCTATTATGTTGCATATAGCTCTTGGTGGTCAGAATGCAGAGTCCAGATTCTTTATAGATAATATGATTGCAAGAGGAGTGCCTTTTGATGTAATTGGATTATCCTATTATCCAAGATGGCATGGAACAACAGAGGATCTTAGAAACAATCTGAATGATCTGGCAAGCCATTATAAAAAAGATGTCATTGTTGTTGAATACTCACAATATAAAAAAGAAGTCAATGATATT